>JANXWL010000106.1 GCA_025351225.1 Methylotenera sp.
CGCTTTAACACAGTAACGCTGGGCTTAACCTCTACATTGGTTGGCAGCACTTATAATTATGCGCTAACACCAACTGTTACTAGTACAACATTGCTTTACAGCAGCACAGCGCTCAACTATGGCGCAGTGACACCTGCCAACAACACGGCAGATAAGTTTTACTTTAGTGGTCGATCAGATAATTTTGCAGCGGGTAACTCTTTAAATGTAAATAACGCTCGTTTAGACCCAGAGGCGATTCGCGTATCTAACGATGGTAAAAGTGTTTATATCTCTGACGAATACGGCCCTTACGTATATCAATTCAATCGTGCAACAGGCGAACGTACCAATTCTTATGCCTTGCCATCAGCATTCGCTATTAACAGTTTAAGTAGTAATGGCGCAACAGAAATCAGTGGCAATACAGCAGGTCGCGTCGCGAATAAAGGTATGGAAGGCTTGGCCATTACACCTGACGGTAAAACATTGGTGGGTTTTGAGCAAAGCCCATTAATTCAAGATGGTGGTGATGGTGGCCGTGCTAACCGTATTGTGAAAATTGACACCGCAACAGGTGCCACCAAACAATATGTGTATGACAATTTTTTAGCCGATAAAAACAAAACTTATAATAGCAGTGAAATATTAGCAATTAATGATAATGAGTTTTTAGTATTAGAACGCGATGGCAAAGGTTTAGGCGATGGTTCCAGTGCCGATGTAAAACGCATTTATAAAGTTAATTTAGCAGGCGCAACCGATATTGGCGCGTTAAATGGCGGTGCTGGCATTAGTGGCGAAGCCAATCTGCTTACCTATGCAGTCAATAAAACACTGTTTTTGGATTTAAAAACCAGCTTGGTTGCTGCAGGAGTTCCAGTAACGGCGATTCCCTCTAAATTAGAGGGTATGGCATTTGGTGATGATATTTTAGAAGGCTCAACGCTGTATCACACGCTATATGTAGCCAACGATAATGACTTTGCTAGTGCTTCTGGCGATAACAAATTTTTTGTGTATAAATTTACCGATGCTGATTTAGGCACAACGGCTGGATTTATGAAACAACAAATTGCTGCAGCTGTACCAGAGGCTGATAGTTACGCCATGATAATGGCAGGTTTAGGTTTCATTGGTTTTATACGTCGTCGCCGTCAATAACAACAATAAGCGCGTGTAGTACATGCAGTGCTGCACGCGCACTAAACGAATTATTAAGTTAGCTTGAAGTAAAACACTAACAAAAGAGCCAACACACACAAATGCACTGCTACCCACATTTTATAACTTGAGCGTAGTTGTTTAGGCGATTTTGCCGAGATTAAAAATAATTTACCTGCAGGTTTTGCTAATGTGAAATCGGCAGTATTAGCTTGCATGGCATGCTCTGCTTTTACTTCATTAATGGCATCACGCCTCGCCAGTTCCCACTCATCCATATCAATTTGGCCATTTAAGTTTTGATCGTAACGGTTTAATAATTGTTGCGGCCTGGTTTTCCAATCGGCTAATTTAGTACCTACTGCACGGTTAAGCGCCGCTTCATCTAAAATATCCTTGCGCGAATCAAGGTTGCCAATCACGTAAAGCGGCTTACCTACAGGTAAGTATTCTTCTACATAACGATGATCATTTTTACGCCAAGTACTCGCTTCAAAATAAATCACTTCCGCCCCTTGTGGATCCACCTTACATTGCGCTGTACCATCATCTAAAGTAAATACCGTTTTACTCTCTGTGTATTCAAGTGGCATCATGTTCAATAAGTCGGCAACCTTATCGTCATCATTTTCACGATTGGCATAAACACTTGAGCGATACCATACACAGGGAATATCTTGATACGGGGTTTTAAGCGGCTTGTCGGTACTGGCTTTGCCAAACAGCTCAACATAGCCTTGCGCAGCAGCAACGATGGTAGAAATGGGTGCTTCGGTGATTTTAAGTAAGCGCCAATAATTGAATATACTAGCAAAAAAACTGGTGGCAATTGCTGCCATCAACCATTGCCTGTTAGCTATACTTAAGTTTGCGTGTTTAAAGTACACAAGTACAACTAGAACCAACACGAAACCCAGCGCAGCAAAATTAACGCTATGGCTTTTTAAACGCTCAAACATCAATAACGCTTAAGCGTTAAAACGTGCGCTTACATCTACATCTTTTAGCTCTTCTGACGCAAATCTTAGCATGTCTTTTTGCTCAAAATTAAACAGTTTGGCCACAATTAAATCGGGAAATTGTTGAATACGCACATTGTTATTATTTACCGAATCGTTATAAAACTCGCGCCTATCAGCAATTTGATTCTCTAGCCCAGTAATGCGTTGTTGCAAATTAATAAAGGTTTGATCGGCTTTTAAATCAGGGTAATTTTCGGCTACCGCATACAAGCCACCAATACTTTTGGATAGTACCGATTCCGCCTTGCCCAAGCCTGCAACATCTTGCGTTTGGCGGGCAGCATCCACGCCCATTCGCGCACTAATGACTTTTTCTAGTGTTTGCGCCTCATGCGCCATGTAAGCTTTGCAAGTGTCAATGAGCTTTGGTAACTCGTCATTACGTTGTTTTAGTAACACATCAATATTTGCCCAAGCTTTGGCCACATTGTTTTTAATACTCACCAGGCTGTTATAAGTAATAACGAAATAAATCACTATCAACGCCAAAATAATTAATATAATCAAGATGATGCTCCCTTTTTATCTTTAACAATCAAATCTTCGCCAAATAACTCTGCACCTACTTTTTCCCAATAGCGAGAAAAACGTTTTAGGCGTTTTTCGCTAATTTCAGATTCTGCAAATTTAACCTCTGGTTGATAAACAGGGTTAAATGGCGCTAACAAGGCTTTTAGTTGTTTGTTAGGCGTATCTTGAGTAATAATTTGGCCTATGCCACGCGCTTTTAAAATCTCGCGTGTGTCGCCAGCCCAAATTTCAACGTCTTGTAATTCATTTATGCAATCCGCCATAAATTGCAGGCGTTTTAGCGGCCATTTACTATGTAAAAAATCATCAAATACAAATACTTTGGCCATTGGCCTGCGTAGCAATGGATGCGAGGGTGAAATCATTTCATCATGCACATAAATAGCCACAGCTTGATGTGTGGACAACGCGTCTTTAGACGGTAAATTGATGCGATGAGTTTTAGCAGCACCTGCCGCGCCACCCGCAAAAAGCTTTTCATTAATAGCTTCGTAACTATCGTCAAACGGGCAATTGACTTTGCAATTAACACAATATTTTTCGCCCGTAAAACGCGCCAAATTTTCTTTATTAAAATAATAGGGCTTAGAGCTATTGAGCGAGGCTACCCACTGCCAAGACAGGTGATTAGAGGCTTTATCGCCATCTAACAAATTATTTTCAAACCAATCAGCCGCCTCGCGCCAATCGACCTTTAGCCAATGCACTATATACGCTGCAAACCACATTCTGGCATGATTATGTACATAGCCCTCAAGCGTTAAATCACGAATAAAACCATCCATACAAGGTAAGCCAGTAATGCCTTGACGGATAAAATCAGGCAATAATCGATCACCTAGCGCAACTTTTGGGTCTTCTATATCACTAAAAATATCATCGCCCAACTCGTACCAAACACGCCGCCAGTAATCACGCCAAGCCAGTTCTTCTACAAATTTTTGTGATGCCCTACCAAAACGTTGTTGCACATTGTCAGCAGTCTCATGCAAGGTTAAACAGCCATGACGCAAATATGGCGACAACTTACTGACATTACCATTTAAAAAATTGCGATTGCGACCGTAGGCCTCAATGTCAGTGGTATTTAAACGCCTAAGCGCCTCTAGCCTACCGCCGCGCCAAGCATCACTCAAAAATGAGCCTGTTGCCTGGGGGAACAAGCGCTTGATATATTGCAAGCGCTCTACGCGATCTGCTGGAATGGTGAGTTTTTGTGCGTTTGGCATTAAAATAATTCACGTTGTTTATTGTTTACATTCATGAGTTTACTCTTTTTTTGTAATCTTTTGCTAGAGATTATTTTACCGCTTGTATCACGCTTGCTACCTTGCATACCTTTTCGAGAGGCGTGCTTTTTAATCACCGCTTGCGTTTCTAAATAAGCACCTTCTTTTTTGCGTGCGGCTGATATTTTTGCTCGCGCATCACGCATAGCTTGGCTAACGTCTACAAGTGGTGCGGGGTAATGAATATCTAGCAAACAGCCATATTGCAGCTGCTGCGCTTTGGGCATTAAGTAGGGTTCAAAAATCCAAGTGTTCGGCACGTTTTTAAGGTGTGGCAACCAATGGCGCACAAATGCGCCAGTGGGGTCTTGGTCTTGCGCTTGCTTAATGGGGCTATAAATACGCAAAGTATTAATACCCGTTGTGCCACTTTGCATTTGCGTTTGCGCCCAGTGAATACCTGGCTCGTAATCTAAAAACTCACGTGCCAAATGCAGCCCAGATCCCCGCCAGTGCAACCAGTATAAATAACTTGCTGTGCTCATTAACATGGCACGCATTCTAAAGTTAATCCAGCCTGTTTCGCGCAGCATGGCCATAGACGCATCGACCAGCGGCCAACCTGTTTCACCGCTACACCACGCAGCTAAGCGTCGTTGCGATTCCATATCAGACAATTGCTCGTCACGCATGCCATCATGTGCATGGTGTAAGTTTTCAAATTCTATTTCAGGCTCAGATTCTAGCTTTTGCATAAAATGGCAATGCCAATGCAAGCGGCTTTCAAAGCCTATAAGGCCACTATTTAAACTGGCTGGAAACAGGTGCGGCACTTCATTTGCCCATGTTCTGCGGTCACGCGTGGCTTGTACCACTTCGCGCATTGATAGACAACCATAAGCTAAGTATGGCGAAAGCCGCGATCCTGCGGTGACAGCCGACAGTGGACTAGAAATGCCGCCACGAAATTTTGCCGCGCGGCCATCTAAAAAACTATTGAAGAGTTCTAGCGCGTGGGTGCGCCCGCCTTTTTGACGTCTGGGTTTATCAACCCCTTGTACAGAAACCATCTGCGTATTTGGCAATGTTAAAACACTTGCTGACAAAGCTTTTGCTGGCATTGTTGTTTGCGGTGCGTTCATGCGCTGCTCCCAATAACCATTCCAAGAGTTACGATTTTTTAAGCGCCTCACTACACCGTTTTGCGGCATTTCATACCATGTTGCCAAGTGTGTTTTACACCAAATAGCCACATTTTTATCGACCAAAAATGTAGCGCCGTTACCTGTTTCTTCGTGGCTATAAATGCCTGCAATGGGTACTTGTTGACGAATATTGTTAAGCGTTTCAACAATGCCTGCATTAGAAACCAGTAAATGAAGGCCCATTTTTTGTAACGCCACTTTTAATTCCGCCAAACATTCCATAACGAAGTGTTGATGCTGTTTGGCATAGTCTTCGCCAGCCCAAACAGCTGGTTCCCAACAAAATAGCGGCAACACCGCACCTGCTGAGCAAGCAGCTAGTAATGGAGCATGATCGGCAACGCGTAAATCACGCTTAAACCATACAATATGAATAGAGTTTTGCATCTGTTTTATAAATCCATTTCTGTGAGTGGATTTTAACAAAACGGTTCGGCAATAATGTTATTATTACTGAATAGCCATTTGTTTAAAGAGATTGTAATGATTGATGCAATGTGGATTTGGGCGGCACTGGGCCTAGTTTTATTGGCGGTAGAAATGGCGACTGGCACTTTTTACGTGTTGTGGTTTGGCGTTTCGGCACTAAGTGTTGCCATTGCAGTGTGGATGTTCCCTAATATTCCGTACGCCATACAATTAGCCATGTTTGCAGTGCTTTCTATAAGCTCACTTGCAATTTGGAAGCTAAATTACAAAAAACACGAAACGCACTCGCGCGTTGGTCAGGCACAAGGCGAGGAAATTGGCCGCGTAGGCACGGTAATTGAGGCTTGCAATACCAATCAAGTAGGCAAAATTCGCTTTACTCAAGGCTTAATGGGTGCACGTGAATGGGCGGCTGTGAGCTTTGAGCCCATTGCAGAAGGCATTGAAGCACGAGTGGTAGCGGTTGAAGGCAACCAACTCCGCATTCAAGCAATTTAGCGCTCATAAAATTTAACGTAAGTTGATTATTTTAATAAGGAAATAAAATGGAACTATTTAGCACCGTACCACTATTACTTGTTTTTGCAGTGATAGTAGCCTTTATAAAAGGCGTTCGCATTGTGCCGCAAGGTGAGGAGTGGGTAGTGGAGCGTTTAGGCAAATTTGCAGGCGTGCTTTCGCCAGGTTTACATATTATTAACCCCGTTTTTAGCCGTGTAAGTTACAAAGTCACCACAAAAGATATTATTTTAGAAGTGCCAGAGCAAGAGGTTATCACCCGCGATAACGCGGTTATTTTGGCCAATGCAATCGCATTTATTAAAGTCTCGAATATTGAGCGCGCCGTGTATGGTATTGAAAACTTTCGCGAAGCCATGCGCAATATGGTGCAAACCAGCCTGCGTTCAATCATCGGCGGTATGGATTTAAACCAAGCATTAACATCACGCGACCGCATTAAAGCAGAACTCAAAACCCATATCGCCGATGAAGCACTTGATTGGGGTTTAACGGTAAAAAGTGTTGAAATTCAAGACATTAAACCATCTGCTAATATGCAAGATGCAATGGAGCGCCAAGCTGCGGCCGAACGTGAGCGCGTGGCCGTGGTGACTGAGGCCGAAGGTGCAAAACAATCGCTAATTTTAAACGCAGAAGCAAGGCTAGAGGCAGCGCGCAAAGATGCCGAAGCGCAAATGATTGCAGCAAAAGCATCGGCAGAATCGATTAAATTTATTACCGAAGCAGTAAAAGAAAATAATGCCTCTGCCATGTTTTTATTGGGCGACCGCTACATTACTGCTTTGCAAAAAATGTCAGCTTCAGACAACAGCAAAATTGTGGTGATGCCAGGCGACCTGGTTGGCGCAGTTAAAAGCTTGGTTGGTGGAAAATAAATCTATTCAATTGATACTACTTTCTAATTACTAAGCTATGCAGTCAAAATCAACCACCCAAAAAAAATAGCTGCTTTATACGAAACCGCACATACCCTACATCTAAATAATCACTTTTTAGAGGCTGAGAGGCTGTATAAAGAATTGCTGATGCTTGATGCCAACCATGCAGCAGCACTGGCAGATTTAGGCGCCCTTTACTTACAAACCAACAAGCCAAGTGAAGGTGAGGCTTGTCTTAAAAAATCATTGTTAATCAACCCTAATCAAGCATTGGTGCTAAACAATTTAGGCACAGTCTATAGCAATGCCCATCAGTTTGAAGATGCAGTTGCTTATTATGCTAAAGCCGTTGAACTTAACCCAAATTATGCAGACGCTTTTAGTAATTTAGGCTTAAACCAATATAGTTTAAGCCAATTTAGCGAGGCAGAACAAAGCTTTAACAAAGCACTTAGTTTAAGCCCCCACTTTGTGCGGCTCAATTTAAATTTAGGGTTGTTAAAGTTGCTGTTAGGGGACTTTGAAGCAGGTTTGCCCTTGTATGAATGGCGCTGGCACACCGATGAGACCAAGAACAAGATTCGACAGTTTAACAAACCTTTATGGTTAGGCGCTGAAAGCATTGCTGGTAAAACATCCTCTTACACCCCGAACAAGGGTTTGGCGATTTTATACATTTTTGCCGATATGCCCTTGATTTGGACAAAATGGGTGCCAACATCATTTTAGAGGTAAGTAAACCGCTACTGCCACTGGTGCAATCGTTATCAGATAAATTCACCTATATTACTGAAGGCCAAACGCTTCCAAATTTTGATTACCACTACCCCATCGCCAGCTTGCCGATGGTTTTAAACACGCGCTTAAACACCATTCCCACATACAGCAGTTATTTAAAAGTACCCGCAGATAAAAAACAATATTGGCAAAAAAACTGGGTAAAAAAACAGTACCTAGAATTGGTATTGCTTGGTCTGGATCGATTGCTAACAAAAACGATTGGAAGCGCAGTTTACCAGTACACTTTTTAACGACCATATTGCGACTTGAGGCTGAGTTTCACCTGCTACAAAAAGAGACAAAACCAAGAGATTGGCAAATTTTGGCTTTAAATCGCGTTAAATCTTATCTTATTAACCACGAAGCTGATTTGCACGATTTTAGTGACACCGCTGCTTTAATCGACGAAATGGATTTAGTTATTTCGGTAGATACTTCTGTTGCGCATTTGGCTGGTGCATTGGGCAAGCCAGTTTGGTTGCTGCTGTCTTATCTACCCGATTTCAGATGGTTGTTAGATAGAGATGACAGCCCTTGGTATCCAACCATTAAGTTATTTAGGCAAGCCAAAATTAATGGCTGGAAAGAGACTATTACGCAGCTAAATGATGAATTAGCAAAGTGGTTAAATAAACCTAGCGTAAACCCTATTCAGTTTACGCAACAAGCCTCTGAAGCAAGTAGTGACCTGCCGCAAGCCTCTGCAATTGTGATAGAAGCTTGCGACAAAGCAGAGCTCAATAAGGCCATCAGCTTACACCACGCTGGCAAAACTGAAAAAGCCGAGGCCGCCTATAAAAAAATCTTATCCCAGTATCCAAACGATACTAGCGCAAACAATATGTTGGGTACGCTTTATCTACAAGCTTGTAACTTAGTAGATGCGGAAGTATTACTTAATAAAGTACTGTTATTAGCACCAAAAAATTCTTTTGCACTATGTAACCTCGCTGTAGTCTATAGTGAAACCAACCGCAAAAAAGAGGCGGTCCAGCTATGCGAACAGGCGATTGAGACCAACCCTCACTTCCCAGAAGCCTATAATAATTTAGGGTCTTACTTAGCACAATTAGAAGAAAATGAACGTGCAGCAGCTTATCTAAAACGTGCAGTTGAACTAAAGCCTGACTATATCGATGCTCACTTTAATTTAGGCCTAGTTTATTATCGATTAAAACAATTCCATTTAGCTGAAAGTGCTTTTAATACCACTATCGCCTTAAAACCAGATCACACTGGTGTTTATTACAACCTTGGTTTATTGAAATTACTACAAGGTGACTTTGATTCTGGCTTACCCCTATACGAAGATCGCTGGAAAGACAAGCAGGCCAATTTACACCTGAGAAATTTTGAACAGCCACTATGGCTCGGTAAAGAGAGCATTAATGGTAAAACTATTCTATTACATGCAGAGCAAGGCCATGGCGATTTTATGCAGTTTTGCCGATATGCTTTTGATGTAGAAAAGTTAGGTGCAAACATTATTATTGAAGCGCACACATTACAAATTGAATTAGCGAAAACGTTATCCAAAAATTTTATTTATGTACTAAAAGGCAACCCTTTACCTGCGTTTGACTTTCACTCCCCGTTGGTTAGCTTGCCACTAGCATTTAACACGCGGCTTGAGACTATCCCTGCCACTGTGCCTTATCTTAGTGCGCCGCAAGATAAAATTGCACTTTGGCAAAGTAAGTTGGGGAAAAGTAAGCTGAGACAAAAAACACTACCAAGAATCGGCATTGTGTGGTCTGGCATAAAAGAGCATTTAAACGACCATAATCGCAGCATTCCATTAAACAGGCTGGCATCGTTATTCAGTGCCAATGCTGAGTTTCATGTGCTACAAAAAGAGGTTCGTGCTAGCGACCAAGGCGCTCTAAAACTGTTGCAAGCGTTTAATAACGTACATATTCACCAATATGATTTACACGACTTTACCGATACTGCTGCACTGATTAACGAGATGGATTTAGTTGTTTCTGTAGACACATCTGTGGCGCATTTGGCAGGCGCGCTAGCTAAACCACTATGGGTTTTACTGCCATTTATACCTGATTTTAGATGGCTGCTAGACCGCGAAGATAGTCCTTGGTACCCAACAGCTAGGTTATTTAGGCAGGTGGAGCAAGGCAATTGGGCTGAAGTACTTGAGCGCGTAAAACTAGCATTAAAAACTGAGATTACTTAAAACGGATCCTAACTACAAACACTGCAAGCGGGGTCGCGACTTAGCCTAATAGTACGCCACTCCATCGAGAGCGCATCAAGCAATAACAATCTACCCTGCAAACTCTCGCCAATGCCCATCATTAATTTTAAGGCTTCTGCCGCCTGCGCAGTGCCTATCATACCCACTAGCGGCGCAAATACGCCATTGGTGGCACAGCGCAAGTCTGTGTCTTCGCCCCCAGAATTATTTAAGTCGGGGAACAAACAGTGATAGCACGGGCTATTTTGATACCTAAAATCGAATACCGTAATTTGCCCTTCAAACCCAATTGCAGCACCCGAAACTAACGGTTTTTTAAGCTGCAAACACACGCGGTTAAGCGTATAGCGCGTGGCAAAGTTATCACTGCAATCAATCACCACATCGACATTTGCTGCCAGCACCTTAAACTCAGCTTCAGTCGATTTTTGCTGAACAGTTTGTATGGTAACTTCGGGGTTAATCTCGTAAATAGTTTGCTGCGCAGAAACAGCTTTATTAATACC
>JANXWL010000129.1 GCA_025351225.1 Methylotenera sp.
TGCCGCGCTTGCGTAACCGAAATGCCCGCTTTAGCCAGCACCTACAACCAGTATAAATCGAAAGGCTTTGAGGTAATCGCCATCGCCATGCCCTACGACCCTCCTGCGCAAGTACTTAATTACGCTACGCAAAAAAAGCTGCCATTCCCCGTGATGGATGATGGCCTAGGTGATATTGTCAGGCAATTTGAAGATGTAAGTGTTACACCAACTACGTATATTTACGACAAACAAGGCAAGCTCATTCAATACACCACGGGTGCGCTCAATTTTAAAAAACTGCGTCAATTGTTAGACCGTGAATTATCAGTTAAGGAGCTAGGCTAATGCTGTGGATTAAAGCTTTACACATCATTTTTGTCACCAGCTGGTTTGCGGGCCTGTTTTATTTACCACGCTTGTTTGTAAACCATGCCATGGTAAGCGATAAAGCCAACATTGAGCGCTTGGAATTAATGGAACACAAGCTGTACCGCTTTATGACGCCGCTGGCAGTGCTAGCATTGGCGTTTGGATTATGCTTGTGGCTTATATACCACATTAGCGGTGGCTGGCTGCATGCCAAGCTAGCGTTGGTTGTTGGGCTGATTGCGTACCATTGTTATTGTGGAAAGTTGATGCGCGATTTTAAGGCAGGTAAAAACACGCGCAGCCATGTGTGGTATCGCTGGTTTAACGAGATTCCTGTGTTAATATTATTTGTTATTGTTATTTTAGTGGTCGTGAAACCTTTTTAAACGCATGCAAATGGATATTCTAAACTCTGACTGGCTGGTAGATATGCTCAAAAAATCGAGCAGCACGCCGCATGGGCGATTGCTAAATCTGTTTGAAATTTTAGAAGATTGGCTGAATGCGCCTAATATTGCCGAGCAAATTAAAGCAAAAACAGCAACTAAACCCAAGTCACATCAATTGCAAGATTACTTAACGATTGAAGCGGCCAAAGCTGGTGCAGCTATGCCAGAAATGCTTGCGAATCAGCTCTACTTAATGGCCATTGCAGCCACACAAGAAAAGCTACAAGCCAATAACCAAGCCAGTTTAGGTCATGCAAAAAGCGCAGCACATGCTTTAATTATCGCGCAAACTAAAAAAGAATTTTATATTACAAAATCATCGGCTTATGCTATTGCCGCTAGCTTTTTAGGAGTTTTGGTAGTGACTGGCGCGCTGTACATAAACCAAAATAGTCATAACCAAATTGTAACAAAAAAATCCATAGTAGCTAATAACATGCCTATTCAGGCTGCCATTCCACAATTAGTTAGCACGGATAATCTAGCAAACCCTGAGCAAACCGCTGCGCTAATGGCGCAAATAGAGCTAATGCGTCATGGCAATTGCCAACTAATTGAGGCGATACAACTACCCGATCAATACAAAGGCATTTATTTGAATATGGTGGTCAATGGCCAAGTATCTACAGACCCACGCGAGCAGAAAATTGCATTTGCATTACTCAAGCAAACCCGTTGCAATTACACGCCCATGTTAATGGCAAATTCTAAATAACAGTCTTCAAAAAAGCAAAAAAGCCAGACTAAAAGCCTAGCTTTTTTTATTGCCCGATTAATTACTCAGTAATTTTTTTCAAATTATCTAAACCACCTTTAAATACGGCATGAATGGTGCCAGTAGCAGCTGCATCATCTTGGCCTTTCGCTGGTGTTGGTGAAGGATCTTTGCGCGCAAAATCAGCATTCCATATAACCTCAGTCACATTAGCACTCACTGGGTTAACAGCAATTTTTGCTGAGTAATGGCTAACTGGCAAAACGCTTTCATTAATGATGTAACTATAAGACATGCCTGCCGCATCATAATTAGTAAGCGTTTCGTTCACTGTACCGCCATCGCCCAGTGTTAGTAACCGCACTGCGCCTTTAACGTTATTTGTACCACTTTTAATTTCTGTTTTGACAACTGCTGGGTGAAAAGCACCCAAATCGCCATAGTTAGCCACTTTTGCCCAAACTTTCGCGGCTGGCGCGTTAATAGTGATTTTTTCTACAGCAGATAGATTGGCTGCAGAGTCTTTGTGCATGGTTGCGCAGGCGCTTAATAGTGCTGCGGAAGTTAAAATTGATAAATTGACTAGCTTATTCATAAGATTCTCCAATAAAAGTATTTAAATTAATATACAGAACGGTATATATTATACAATATATTTAATGCTTAAAA
The DNA here is from genome assembly GCA_025351225.1 of Methylotenera sp. Classification (GTDB taxonomy): domain Bacteria; phylum Pseudomonadota; class Gammaproteobacteria; order Burkholderiales; family Methylophilaceae; genus Methylotenera_A. The sequence goes on from JANXWL010000129.1 coordinate 2,185, forward strand.
AATATTTTATGTAATTAATTTAGTTACTTAATGACATAGTTAAAAAATATTAGTTCACCAAATATTACCTGTAAGTATATTTAACAAAGTCAATTAATCTCATGCTATACTAATAATTATGAGTATTTTAAAAGACAAAATTTTAGAAACAGCAACTGATTTGTTTCATACTAGAGGCATAAACTCTACTGGTGTAGACACTATTGTTGCAGTTGCTGGCACCACTAAAATGACACTGTATAAATACTTTGGCAGCAAAGAAGATTTGATTTTAGAAGTGCTGCAAAAAAGTCAGCAGGATTTTCAATTTTGGTTAAACGAAAAACTCAACGCCAATAGTAAAAAGCCGAATGACAAAATTCAACAACTTTTTGACCATGTTGAAGAATGGGTAAACTCTCCAGCCTTTATTGGTGTTGGCTTTATTAAGGCATCGGCTGAGTTTCCTAATGAAGAAAACCCGATTCATCAGCTGTCAAGCCAACAATCGCGTGAGTTCAGGCAGTTTATTAGCAAACTTGCTAGCGAGGCCAGTATTAAAGATGCTGATGGCCTAGCATTACAACTCTCGTTGTTATTCGAGGGGGCCGTGCAAGCCGAGCAAATGAAACGCGGCTCTGGCGCAATTAAATACGCAAAAAAAGCGGCAAAAATATTGATTGATGGCGCAATTAAAGCATAAAGCTAACTTGCCTTAACCTACCTTACTGCAAGATAATATCGTTTTAATTTAAAACGATTTCTTTATGCATACTCTTATTTGTGGCTCACTCGCTTTTGACACCATTATGGTGTTTCAAGACAAATTCAAAAATCACATTCTGCCCGATAAAATTCATGCATTAAGTGTTGCGTTTTATGTACCTGAAATGCGCCGCGAGTTTGGCGGCACTGCGGGCAATATTGCTTATAATTTGCAATTATTAGAAGGTAAGCCGCTGATGATGGCGACGGTAGGTGAAGATTTTTCAACTTATGCTGACTGGTTGAATAAAAATAACCTGAATACCACGCACATTAAAACAATCGCCAATAGCTTCACCGCGCAGGCGTTTATTACTACGGATATTGATGATAACCAAATCACCGCGTTCCATCCAGGCGCGATGATAGAGTCGCACCAAAATAGCGTGAACGACGCAACCAATATTAGCTTGGCGATTATCGCGCCAGATGGTCGTGATGGTATGTTTCAGCATGCAAAAGAATGTTTCGACGCAGGCATCCCTTTCTTATTTGACCCTGGCCAAGGCTTGCCGATGTTTAACGGCGAAGAATTACTACATTTTATTAAAATGGCCACTTATTTAGCAGTGAACGATTACGAGTCGCAAGTTATCCAAGATAAAACGGGGTTAGATTTAGAACAGCTTGCCAGCAAAGTAACCGCTTTAATCGTTACACTAGGTGGCCAAGGCTCACATATTTATGCGGATGGTCAACGTTTTGAGATTGCATGCGTTAAAGCTTCTAGTATTGTTGACCCCACTGGTTGTGGTGACGCGTATCGTGCAGGCTTATTGTACGGTATTGCGAATGGCTGGGATTGGACTACCTGTGGGCGACTGGCCTCTACCATGGGCGCGATTAAAATTGCCAGCCGTGGTGGGCAAAATCATAAACCAACGCGTACCGAAATTGAGAACCTGTATGCGCAAGCGTTGGTGGCACAAGTGGCTGCTGAAGAACAAGTAGCCGCCGAAAACCAGTGACGATGAAAAATCTATTGGCTACAAAGAATTAAGTTAAGCAATAAACATTTATTAGGAGTTAAAAATGAAATTTTCAAGATTATTAGTAGTAACCGCATTATCAGTTTTAGTAGCCGCTTGCGCTAGCTCAAATTCTGGCAGCGTTTACAGCCGTGATGATGCACGTAAAGTACAAACTGTAAAAACTGGCGTGGTAGAAAGTGTGCGTGCTGTAAAATTAGAAGGCACAAAATCACCTGTTGGTACCGTTGCAGGCGGTGTAATCGGCGGCGTTGCAGGCGGTTCTATTGGGCATGGGGCTGGCAGCACAATAGCCGCAGTTATTGGCGCGGTAGCTGGTGGATTGGCTGGCTCTGCAGTGGAAGAAGGTGTTACACGTAAAGATGCGCTTGAAATTACTGTCAAATTAGATGGTGGTGCAATGATTGCTATCGTACAAGAAGCCGATGAGCAATTTCATGCGGGCGATAAAGTACGAATTGTAGAAAATGCAGAGACATCACGTGTGACGCACTAACTTCACTTTGTCATCAATTAGTCATCTAATTTTCATGATTCATTAACATTCAAGCCATAATATCTCTCGAAATCACTGGAGAGATGTTATGTTGAACAAGGCATTACTAAGCAAACCATCATTGTTGCAGCCATTTACTGCGTTGCAGTTAAACTTACCTGCAAGCCATCAACAAAAAGGACTTAGTGTTAGCATTGCGCGTAATGTCTCAGAAATAGCTGAGGCCCAGCGTTTACGCTACAAAATTTTTGCTGAGGAAATGGGCGCTGAGCTTTCAGGTAAAGATGGCTTAGATGTTGATGGGTTTGATACCTATTGCGATCACTTACTAGTACGCGATACCCAAACTAGCCAAGTGATTGGCACCTATCGTATTTTAAATCCACACCAAGCCTTTGCAGCAGGCGGTTACTACTCTGCAGGCGAGTTTGATTTAAGTCGCTTATCACATTTATTTGGTAGTACAGTAGAGCTAGGCCGTGCTTGTGTGCATCAAAATTATCGCAATGGTGGCACGATTACCATGCTTTGGGCAGGCCTTGCCAAATACATGCAAATGCACCATTACGAATACATGATTGGTTGCGCCAGCGTGCCGATGACAGACGGCGGACACATGGCAGCCAGCTTGTACCACAAGCTAAAAGATGATTATTTATCACCACCAGAATATCGTGTATTTCCGCACAATCCATTGCCGATAGCCTCGCTGAATAAAGATATGCAAGTGGCTTGCCCGCCCTTAATTAAAGGCTATATGCGGCTTGGCGCGTATATTTGTGGCGAACCTGCATGGGATGCCTCTTTCAACACGGCCGATATGCTGGTAATGTTACCTTTATCTAAAATTAATCAGAAATATGCAGCGCATTTCTTAAAATAATTTGCAACATTGCCACCCACTTACTCGAGCCTATCGCATCGCGCGTGTTGTAGTGCACACTATTACTGGCTTAATCGTCGCTTCCTTGGTGCTGCCATTGTTCAATAACCTGCACAAACGTAGCATTATAAAATGGTGGTGCGGAGGTTTGTTGCGGGCGTTTCATATTCATGTGCGTACGTTTGGCAACTTGCCACCTGCCAATACACAAGGTGTCATGTTTGTAGCCAATCATGTTTCTTGGGCAGATATCCATGCGCTTAATAGCTTAATTCCACTAAGGTTTGTGGCAAAATCAGATATTAAAAATTGGCCAATTTTTGGTTATTTGGTCACAAAAGCTAACACTTTATTTATTGATAGAAGCAAACGCCAAGAAGCTGGACGTATTGTAGAAACCGTTTCAGGTAGTTTAAAAGCAGGCGACAATTTGTGCTACTTTCCCGAAGGTACTACTTCGGACGGCACACATATATTCCCTTTTAAAAGCAGTGTGCTGCAAGCCGCCATTGACGCGAATACGCAAATTTGGCCAGTGGCGATTCGCTATGTCAATCAAGACAATAGCCTTAATACCGAGATGGCGTATGCGGGCGAGACCAGCATGATTGAATCGATGAAAATGGTGATTATGCAAAAAAATGCGGTAGTGGAATTGTATTTCTTACCGCCTATTCAAGCAGCAGGCAACGATAGGCGTGTCTTAACAGATGCGGCTTTTCAAGTCATTCGCGCTAAACTATCTTTATAGCACAACGCATCTTAATACTAGACTTTATCTCTAGCATCAAAATCAACTTGCGTAATAGTCTTAGTTTCTAGACACATAGCAGTTAGTTTGCCGCCCCACAAACAACCTGTATCTAGCGCTACAATACTTTTGCGCTGCCGCAAGCCTAGCGCAGACCAATGTCCACAAATGATGGTTGCTTCACTTGATTGCCGCGCAGGCACATCAAACCAAGGCATATAGCCTTGTGGCACATCTTTGAGTTCACCCTTAAACGCAAACTCCATTTCGCCTCTAGCAGTGCAAACACGCATGCGCGTCATGGCGTTGGTAATCACACGCAGCCTATCCATATCCGTTAAGTCATCATTCCAAGCATTCGGCATATTCCCGTACATATTAGTGAGAAAATCTAAATAGCCTTCAGCCTGCAAGGTTTGCTCTACCTCACGCGCAAGACCAGCAGCCTGTTCAATCGTCCATTGCGGCAACAAGCCTGCATGCACCATGACATAGTCGTTTTCGACAAGCATTAAGGGTTGTTGTCGCAACCATGTTAGCAATTCAGGTGCGTCAGACGCATCTAGTATGGTTTGCAGCGTATCGCCACGATGCGCCGCTTTTAGGCCATGCGCGACCGCAAGTGCATGTAAATCATGATTACCTAATACAACTTTTAACGATTCTTGATGCTGATAGCACCAACGCAGCACCTCAAGCGAGCCGCTGCCACGATTTATTAAATCGCCTACTAGCCACAGTTTATCGCGTTTTGCATCAAATTGTATACGCACCAGCAACGCCATAAACGCGTGATAACAGCCTTGAATATCGCCAATTGCATAAGTTGCCATATGCCTTTAGTTTACCTGAGTTTATAGTTATGCCCACAAAAAAGCCGCTTAAAAAAAGCGGCTTTTATCACAACCAATAATTACTTTTTAGCGAGGGTTACAGGGTCAAATTTTGCACCCGCTTGGTTAGCCATTTCAGCCACTGCTGCTGCAATTTCAGCATCACTTAAATCAGGATTACCACCTTTAGCTGGCATGGTACGAATGCCATTAACTGCGTGGCTTACCAAGGTTTCATAACCTTGTGCAATACGTGGTGCCCACTGCGCGTTATCACCAATTTTAGGTGCGTTCATCAAGCCAGCAGCGTGACACATCGCACAAACGCCCTTAACTACTTCTGCGCCGCTTTTTGCAACATGTTCTGTCACAGGCGCAGCCACTTCAACAGCCGCTACTGGCTTAATGTTAGCTTCTACATTGGCCACCACTGGCACTGGTTCTTCACCAGCAGGCTTTGCTAACACCATAGAAACCACAACGGCAATCGCTAAAATAATGCCGAATATAATAATCATTGGCTGTAAAGTACTTGGGCTTGAATGTTGGTCGTGATCGCTCATGAAATTGCTCCTAAATATTAATCAATAAAACTACGTAATAAAAAATTTAATAAAAAAACTGATGTGCCAAAGCTGCTTTGCTATAATGCGCCATCACATAGCGTGATAGCAAATGCGCCCGTAGCTCAGCTGGATAGAGTGTTGGTTTCCGAAGCCAAAGGTCGTGGGTTCGACTCCCGCCGGGCGCACCAATTTTTTAAGATACATGGCTACAATCTAAATAGCCAGTAATGGTCTACCAGCAGCGCAGCAAACAATAGCGTTAAATACAAAATTGAGAATTTAAACATGCTTTTTGCGAGGTCGTCAGAGTACTTACGAAATAGCCCAATCGCATACGCCATAAACACGCCGTCTAGCAATATTACAGAGCCTAAGTAAATAAAACCGCTCATACGCATTAAAAATGGCAACAAAGTAACCACGGTCAGTATGATGGTGTAGAGTAAAATTTGTAAAAGCGTGTACGATTCTCCGTGCGTAACAGGTAGCATCGGTAAGCCAGACTTTGCGTACTCATCACGGCGATACAAGGCTAGCGCCCAAAAATGCGGTGGTGTCCAAGCAAATATTATCAACACTAACACCCATGCTTCTGCTGACACCGAGCCTGTAACCGCCGCCCAACCTAATGCGGGGGGCATAGCACCAGATAAGCCACCAATCACAATATTTAGCGGTGTAGCTGGTTTTAAAAATACAGTGTAAATAACCGCGTAGCCTACAAAAGTTGCAAGCGTTAGCCACATCGTAAGTGGGTTAACAAACACATATAAAATACCTAAACCAATGCTAGCCATGATACTTGCGAATATAAAGGTTTGGTTTGATGTTACTTGACCTGTAGGTAGTGGGCGGCCGCGTGTGCGTGCCATTTTGGCGTCAATCGCCTGCTCTACCAAGCAATTAAACGCAGCTGCAGCGCCAGAAGCCATGCCAACACCAATGATGGTTGCAAATAAAATATCTAGCGGCACCATGTTCGGCGTTGCTAGAAACATGCCGATCATTGCGGTGAACACAATTAATAGTGTTACGCGCGGCTTGCACAAAGCTAAAAAGTTTTGAAAACTTGATCTAGCGTTTGGTAGTTTTAGCTCAGAAACTGCACTCATTTTGTCTCGCAATCTTAAACAGCCTACTTGGCTGTTTAATTTTTAAATTCAACGACTTACTTCAGTAATTTTGGAGTTTAACACAACAATTGTTGTTAGTAACAATGCTGCGACCATATTATGCCCTACTGCCAGCACAAGTGGAAGATGTAGCAGCAATGTTCCTACACCCAAAACAATTTGTATCAACAATAAACCCAACATAATATGTGCAATTTTTTTCAGTGGCGGCTGTTTTAATAAATGTAAGCCTAACCAAAACAAATAAACAAATGTAACTAAGGCACCAATGCGATGCGTCCATTGTATGGCAGTGTATGCGCCCAGCTGCAAGGTTTTACCGCTTGCATCCATGCCAAGCTCGCGAACCCAATGAAAGGCATTAGAAAAATCCATATCTGGGAACCATGTGCCATGGCATGTTGGAAAATCTGTACAAGCAGACCATGCATAGTTGGTACTTGTCCAGCCGCCTAAAAATATCTGTGCTGTTATAACTATAAATGCGCAACGTACCCAGAAACGTAGTGACGCAGATTGCAAATAACGCGCGGCTGATAAACCCCAATGTCTATGTGCTATCCACACCAAAAGTGCCAGCGTGCACATGCCACCAATTAAATGTGTAGTAACCACAATTGGCATTAGCTTCATTGTCACCGTCCACATACCAAACGCAGCTTGACCCACAATTAATAGTGATAAAAATGTGGTTAACCAAGGTGATACTTTAATTTGTTTACGCGCGCGCCAGCCAGTCACAAGTAGACCTACCACTAGCAAGCCTAGCATGCCTGCAAAATAGCGGTGTATCATTTCTTTCCAAGCTTTTGGTGCCTCTACGGGCTGACCAGGGTAGATGGTTTGCGCATGATTAAGCGCAGCTTCGCTTTGCGGAACGGTTAATGTACCATAGCAGCCGGGCCAATCTGGGCAACCCAAGCCTGCATCAGATAAGCGCACATAAGCACCCAACACCACCACAAATAAGGCCAAACAGGCCGCAACTAAACTTAATAGTCTAAAAACACGCATTTCTTTTCTTTCAATTGATAATGGTTTAACCTGCCCAAGAGTTTTTTAATAGTTTTTTTAAATCAGTCAACATGCCTTTAGGGTTCATATTTTGTGGATAGCGCATCATTAAATTGCCCAACGGATCAACCAAATAAACGCTACCTGCTGTGCCTTTAAATTGACTTGCAAATTTAATGGTTTCTGCATCTGCACCCGATAAAATAACTAAATCTGGATATTGTTTTTGCAAGGTGGCAGTTGCCTCAGCACTAGCTGCAATAGGCATCATTAGTATTCGCTGCACACGATGCGCATCTTTATCAAGCGCGATATTTACTTGTTTAAGTAGATGTATTTGTGCTTGGCATGGTTCTGTGCAGGCGCTAGTCGCCACGGTAACCACAGTCCACTTCTTAAGCCACTGCTGCGAAGTAACTACCTTGCCTTGTGCATTATGTAACACCACAGTTTGTAATGGCTGTGGTGGGTTCACTAGCTCACCATAGCTGTGACTGCTAGGATGCACATTCAACAAATGCAAGGTCGCTGCAATAGTAAATGGCAACACGAATATCACAGCCATACCAAGCAAAATTTTTCTACCGTTACTTTTACTCGCTGGCTTATCTAAGCCTTTTTGATTGTCTTTTTGATTCAACATACCATTCACTCGACTTTCTAAAAAAATTTCTTTGCTAATCTTTTTTCTTTAAATTCAATACAATATAAATAACCAACAAAGTTAGCGCAAATCCAAACCACTGGTAGGCATAACCTAGATGCATACTTACACGGTCTCCAGGCGGTGGCCAGTTTCTTACAAATCCACCCGCCTCACTTTTAGCATCCAACCGAACCACAAAAGGCTGCACCGCAAACGGCACTAACTTAGCATAGCGTTGCATATCCAAATTTTCCCAGACATGATCTTGCCATAATTGACTCTGCGATTTTGCATCAGAATTAGGTGCGGCTTCTAAGGTAAAAAACTTTGCAGCAGGTAAGCTAATATCGCCTTCGACCATTTGCTGGCCTTGCGGCGTAGTAATCTCTGGCGCCTTACGATTGGCAACGCCTGCAACCCAACCCCTGTTTACAAGCACATACAACCTGCTGCCCTCTACGCGCATGGGTGTCAGCACATGGTAGCCTGCCACCGTACTCTCAACTTGATTATCTAGCAATATTTGATAGCGCGTATCATACACGCCAAAAAATTTAATGCGGCGATAACGCCATGCGTCTAAATCCTCTATTTTATCAGGTAGCGCGACTGCAGGCTCTGCTAAGCGAGCATTAAGCTGTATTTGCAATGCCTGCTTTGCCTGCGCTCTATTGTATTGCCAATATCCAAGCTTGATGCAAAGTGCCATTACAAGCACTGTTGCCAGCGTCATTAGCACGCTTGGGCGAAAAGTATATTTCATAAACTTTCTAACTGTTAGTTTTAAGCACGTTTTAAAACTTGCCTAAACTTATCTCTGGCTATTACCGCCATTAGTACTGCCTTAAGGGGAAAGCTCATACGATTTGCTATATGAACTAAATAACCGCATAATTATCTACAAAGATTGATTAACATCATTTGCAAGGTATTTTATTTTGATTAAAATTATTATTGTTATTGTATTGTTGCTGATTTTTGGCAGCTTATTTTCAGCCTTGTACTATTTAATGAAGGGTGAAACTAGCGACAAAACCGTAAGAGCGTTAACTTGGCGCATAGGCTTATCCTTAGGGTTATTTTTGCTATTAATGTTAGCATTTTCTGCTGGCATTATCGGCCCACCTAACGCCCAACCTTAAGCTTGCTTAATAGTTTACCAATACATTCAGCACACTTTTAATTCAATGCATTCCTAGCGCTAGCTTCTAATCCAGCCTTATCTGCACTCGGCAAACCATTATAAAATGCATACGATAGTGTTAGTTCGTTGATATCACTTGGTAAATCAGGCCTCACATAAAACATCACTGGCATTTCTCTAGTTTCACCTGCTTTAAGTGTTTGTTGTTTAAAACAAAAACACTCAATTTTTTTAAACGATAACATAGCAATTTCTGGCGTTACACTTGGTACAGCCACGCCAAGTTGGCTATCATTAGCATTATTTTTTGCAGTATAACTGGTGAGTGAAATTTCACCAGGGTGCACGCGCATACTGCTTTGTTTGGGCTGAAACGTCCAAGCCAGACCAGGCATAGTATTGCCAGTAAATAAAATGGTTACCCAACGCGATTTATCGATTTTGATTGTTTTATCAAAATTTGTGGCTACGCTATCAGCCCTACCATTTAAGCCATATCTCTTACACATCACATCATAAATAGGTGCTATTGCAAAACCAAACAGCAAGCCTGCTAGTACAATTAAGCTAAGCCGCCAAGCTAAGCGACTATTGTGCGCTGAGCGCAGGCCTCGTGAGCTTACTACTTCCTCTTTATTCATCTTATTGAAAATAAATAGTAGCTGCGTAAAAAATCAGCGTTAGGATGCCAATTGACCAACCTAATAATAAATTTTTACGCTTCTGCTTTTGTTTATCCTGTTCCATTTCCGCTCTTTCAATGTTGTTTAAACGCACCAGTTCTTTTTTGTAACTGATCCGCCAGTGCTTCACGTTGTTTTCTGGTTAAATAGCGACCCACTTCTATTTGTTTGCCATGTGAAAGCAAACTTAATCGCAACTCACCATTCGGCAACTCACGCCGCACTACCTTTACCCAATAGGGGTTCAATTCGTGTTGACTTACACCCTGCTTACCGCCACGCTCCACCACTAAACTGTCGCCTGCAATACTAATACTTTCATAATCGCTTTCATGGTTATTGACATAATAAAACGCAAAACCAAGTGCAGCAATTTCTAAACCCATAAATGGCAATATCAACCACAGTCCAATCACAGCAAATCCAATTGCAATAAAGCATGGAATAACCGTTAACAACAATACAACTTTTTTCTTTTGGTTGGCAGTTAATGCACAATTAGGTTTAAACGTTACTCGGTAACTAATTGGGTCTAAATCTGTATTAGTATTGCTGATTAGCATCACGCCTCCATATGGGATTTATGACTAAGTTTAGGACAATTAATTCAATAGAATCAATATTGAAACCACAAAAAATAAACGCCGCAAGGCAAGCCTTGTGGCGCTTAATCAATCTAAACTAAAACTATAACCAATACACAAATATGAACAAGAACAACCAAACAACGTCCACAAAATGCCAGTACCAGGCCACTGCTTCAAAACCAAAATGATCATGTGAGTCAAAATGGCCTTTAAGTACGCGGAATAATATAATCGTTAGCATTATTGTACCCATGGTCACATGCAAACCATGGAAACCAGTCAACATGTAAAAAGTAGCACCATAAATACCTGACTTAATTGTAAAAGCAGCTTCTGAATATTCTGTGTACTGCAAATATAAGAAGGCTGCACCCAGTGCAATTGTTAAAGCTAAGCCAATAATGATTTGGTTACGTTTGTTTTTCATCAAGCCCCAGTGGGCCCAAGTTAACGTCACACCAGATGTTAGCAGTAACAAAGTATTAATTGCTGGCAAACCCCAAGGCTTCATAGAACCTTCTAGCACAAGTTTAGGGCCTGCAGATGGCCAGGCAGCCGTAAAGTTTTGCCAAACCATGTGCGCGCCTGTTAAACCATGTGTATCAGCTAACCATGGCAATGAAACATTACGGGCATAAAACAAAGCACCAAAGAAACCAAAGAAAAACATGACTTCAGAGAAAATAAACCAGCCCATACCCCAGCGGAAGGATTTATCCACTTGCTTGTTATAGTACTTACTGACGCTTTCACCAATAACCTCTTTAAACCAGCCAAACAGCAAGTAAGCTAATGACAACCCACCTGCAATCATCAATGGCTTACCCATTGCGATTTTATTCAGCACCATCGTAAAACCACCAGCTAATAGAAACAATGAAATTGAGGCTATTAGCGGCCAAAACGATGGGCCTGGTAAGTAATAATTTTTTGTAGTTTGACTCATACTTGCTCCCAAATAATTTTTTATTTAACTGTTACTTAACCAACGGTGGTGTTTCAAATGTATGGAAAGGTGCTGGTGATGGAACAGTCCATTCTAAACCATGCGCGCCTTCCCAAACTTGATTAGTTGCTTTAGCCCCGCCACGTATGCATTTAATTACCACATACAAGAACAATAATTGGCTTAAACCTAGGGCAAACGCGCCTAAAGAAGAAATCATATTGAATTCGGCAAACTGTTGTGAATAATCTGGAATACGACGTGGCATACCAGCTAAGCCTGTAAAGTGCATCGGGAAGAACGTTACGTTAAACGCAATTGTTGTCAACCAGAAGTGCCATTTGCCCAATGTTTCATCGTACATGTGGCCTGTCCATTTAGGAATCCAGTAGTACACACCACCCATAATCGACATTGCCGCACCAGAGAACAATACATAGTGGAAATGAGCAACTACATAGTAGGTATCTTGCAATTGAATATCCACTGGTAAAATCGCGCACACCAAGCCACTAAAGCCGCCGATAGTGAACAAGAACACAACTGCAACTGCAAACAACATTGGTGTTTCAAAGGTCATTGAACCTTTCCACATTGTCGCCAACCAGTTAAACACTTTCACGCCTGTTGGTACAGAAATTAACATTGTGCTGTACATAAAGAATAACTGACCAGCCACCGGCATACCTGTTGTAAACATGTGGTGCGCCCAAACTACGAATGACAACACAGCAATTGCAGCTGTTGCATACACCATTGAAGCGTAACCAAATAATGGCTTACGTGCAAAAGTTGGGATGATAGTAGAAAGAATGCCGAAAGCTGGCAAAATCATAATGTACACTTCAGGATGACCGAAGAACCAGAACACGTGTTGAAATAACACTGGGTCACCACCACCAGCAGCATTAAAGAAATGCGTACCGAAGTGACGATCTGTAATCAACATGGTTAACGCACCCGCTAAAACCGGCATTGCAGCAATTAACAAATAAGCTGTAATCAACCATGTCCAGACAAACATTGGCATTTTCATTAATGTCATGCCAGGGGCACGCATATTGAAAATCGTAGTAATAATGTTAATTGAACCGACAATTGAAGACACACCTAAGATGTGAAGCGCAAAAATACTCATATCAATTGACATACCACCTTGTACTGATAATGGTGGATACATTGTCCAGCCACCCGCAGCAGCACCTCCAGGCACAAAAAAAGAGGCCAATAATAAGATAGCGGCTGGAATCAACAACCAAAAGCTCATATTATTGAGCCTCGGAAACGCCATATCTGGTGCGCCTATCATTAGCGGCACTTGCCAGTTAGCAAAGCCCACAAAGGCTGGCATAATGGCGCCAAAAATCATAATCAAACCATGTAAAGTTGTAAGCTGATTAAATACTTCTGGCCTTACGAATTGTAAACCTGGTTGAAATAACTCAAGGCGAATCAACATCGCTAATGCACCTGCAAACAGGAACATGGTGAAGCTGAACCATAGATACATCGTGCCAATATCTTTATGGTTGGTCGATTTAACCCAACGCATAAGTCCAGTTGGGTGCCCATGATCGTCATGACCATGTGCGTCGTGATGTGAAGTAGTCGTGGTACTCATTACATTCTCCTTAAAACTACAGCTAGTTACTTGTAAAATAATTTAAATAAAAATTGAATTTTAGCGAGCCGCTTTGATTTGCGCTGGCTGTACGATAGGATCAACAGTGGCAGCATTACCCAAAGCCTGACGCTCATAAGTAATCACAGACGCAATTTCCACATCGTTCAATTGCGCTTTCCATGCTGGCATTACGCCTTTACCATTCAGCAATCGATCAACATGGCTATCTTTAGCGTATTTGCCATCAGCACCCCAGATTGCACCTAAAGCAATTTTGCTACCCGTCATCGCTGGGAAAGCAGGTGGTAAGCCCGCACCATTTGCTTGGTGACAAACTGCACAGTTTTTCTCGTAGACTGTTTTACCATTAGCGACTAAATCTTCTTTAGTCCATTCCTTATCAGCACCAGCATCACCTTTGGCGGCTTCTGCATTTTTTGCTTCTATCCAAGCCGCATATTTTTCGTCAGATACTGCCTCAACAACAATCGGCATAAAACCATGCGCTTTACCGCATAATTCAGAACACTGACCACGATAAGTACCCTCTTTATCAGCTCTAAACCAAGTCTCTTTAATAAAGCCTGGGATAGCATCTTGCTTGACACCAAACGAAGGAACAGACCATGAGTGAATCACATCCTCAGCAGTAAGCAACACTCTGATTTTTTTGCCCACTGGCACCACCATCGGATTATCAACTTCTAGTAAGTAGTTTTCACCTTTTTCAGATTTACCGTCAATTTGGTCTTGGGTAGTAGATAAGTTACTAATAAAATGTACGTTTTGGTCAACGTAGTCATATTCCCATTTCCACTGATGACCAATCACTTTTACTGTCATATCGGCAGCAGTGGTGTCTTTCATCGCTAAAATAGTTTTGGTGGCTGGCACTGCCATGGCAATTAAAATAACCGCTGGGATGATAGTCCAAATGATTTCAAGCACGTGATGCTCATGAAACTGAGCCGCTTGATGACCGACTGACTTACGGTGCGCGTAAATGGAGTAAAACATCACGCCAAACACTATGACAAGAATACCCAAACATACATACACAATTAACATATGCAAATCATATATTTGTCTTGCTATTTCTGTTACAGGCGCGTGTAAATTAAGCTCGTAAGCGGCTTGAGCGTTTCCCGTAGCCATTAACAACATCATACTAATAAAGAAAATTGCTTTCTTATTCATAACTAAATCTACCTTAATGTGAATAATTAATAATCTGGTAACAATTTAAAGCCAAGCTTGTAAGGGCAAAACTGAAATTGTTATTAAAACACTTTTTACTGCAACCGCATTATTTACTGCTACTGTATGACGTGATTCTTTGTGCGCAGTTCAAATTACAATGTGGAAAATAGCATAAAAAATCAATCGCCTCAAGCAAAAAGCTACACTTTTGTTACAATTAGCTAAAACTTTTGTTACATATGCATTAATTTGGTGCCGGGAGGGGGAATCGAACCCCCACGTTGTTGCCAACGCGGGATTTTGAGTCCCGTGCGTCTACCAATTCCGCCATCCCGGCTTGAGGTATAATTACAACGCCGCCATTATAACAATATTTTTACCGATGCGAACTCAAGATTTCGATTTTTATTTACCAGACTCACTCATAGCCCAACATCCCACCCATGTCCGCAATGCTAGCAAACTACTATATTTGCACAGCAAAACGGGCACCTTGGATGACCAACTATTTGTCGATTTGCCCAATTTTTTAAACGCTGGTGATTTGCTAGTATTCAATGATACACGCGTGATTAAAGCGCGCTTGTTTGGCGAAAAATCCACTGGTGGCGCAGTTGAACTGCTGGTAGAACGCGTGCTAGATTCGCAGCATGTGCTGGCGCATATACGCGCCTCGCGCACGCCCAAAACTGGTGCACAACTAAGGCTAGCCCATGCATTCAATGCAGAAGTCATTAGGCGCGAAGATGATTTATTTCATGTAAAATTTTTGGGCGACGTACCTGTATTAGAGCTGCTAGAGCAATATGGGGCACTACCCTTGCCACCTTATATTACGCATGCCGCCGAAGCAGAAGACGAAACGCGTTATCAAACCGTGTATGCCAAACACGCAGGTGCCGTGGCCGCACCAACGGCAGGCTTGCACTTTGATGAGGCGATGCTAAGCGCATTAAAAACCAAAGGTATCAACATAGCCTATGTGACTTTGCACGTGGGTGCAGGCACTTTTCAGCCCGTACGCGTAGATAATATAAAAGACCACAAAATGCACAGTGAGATTTATCATATTTCGCCTGAAACCGTGGCCTTAATTGAAACCACTAAAACAAAAGGTGCTAAAGTAATTGCCGTAGGCACTACTAGCCTGCGAGCCTTAGAAAGTGCGGCGCAGTTCAATAGTATGCAGGCAGGCCAAGGTGAGACTGCTATTTTTATTACACCTGGCTTCGAGTTTAAAATTGTCGATAAGCTCATCACTAATTTTCATTTACCTAAAAGTACTTTATTAATGTTAGTGTCTGCCTTTGCGGGTTTTGCGCACATTAAAAACGCTTACCAGCATGCTGTTAAAGCAGAGTACCGTTTTTTTAGCTATGGTGACGCCATGCTGCTAGAAAGAAATGATTAGGCAAAAACGATGGAACTGAAGCGTAAACTAAACAGACTAACCGAACGTTAAAATCAACAATCATCATCAAAGGAAGTTTTTTTATCAATGACTTTTTCAAAACCCATAATCATCGGCAGTCTCGTTGCTTCAACATTATTAGCTAGCGCGGCTTTACATGCAGAAGTGCTGCCAGAAGCCGTGCAAGGCATTAAAATTACACTTGCCAAAAAACCAAGCACTCGGCCGATGACAGTGGCTTACATACCCAATTACAAACGCTATTATATTGCGGATGGTGGCTTAGCGCCGATGGCATCAGAGTTTGAATCAGCCACTTCAAAATCGCAAATTCATGCCTATGACGATGCTGGCAAATATATTAATTCGGCGAAACCAGGTTATGACAATCGCTCTATTTATTACAATGCCAACACCAATAAACTAGAAACCATTACTTATAATATATCAAGCGAAGTCGGCTTTTCGCCCAATACAGGCATTTACTCGATTGATTTAAGCGATACAGGTGAGGTGAAAGATACGTCACTTGAGATTATGCAATTTAACCCTGCCTTTGGTTATGCCAACACCATGCCCAGCTATGATGCTGCTAATAAACGCTATTTTGCAAAGCAAGGTCGCAGCGCAATGGTGTGGATTGTTGACCCAGCGTTACGCGAAAAAGTAAGTGAAATCACGCTAGACTTAGCTAAAGCAGGCGCCGCGTTTGATGACATTAGTGATAGTTTTGTGGCATTTACGGGGGTGAAAGGCGAGGAGTTATTGGTGATTGATGTTGACCACAAGGCCGCACTAGTATTTGATGTAGCAGGTAAGTTTGTAGCTAAAAGTGAGTTACCAAAAGACTTAAAATTACATTCACAAAATCACTTTAACGGTCTTGGCTATGCCAACAATATGCTATTTGTATTTAATGAGAACGAAGGCGAATTTGGCACTTATTACGGATTTAAAGTACAAAAGTAATTCGCACAAAGTAATCCACTAGCCAATAAAAAACCGCACTAAAGCCTTTAACATTTAGACTCTAACACGGTTTTTTTATAGCTAAAATTACTTAGCTAACTTTATTTTCCTAGTGCGCCAGCCACCTTGCCTGAAATCATGCCGAAAACTGCACCAAGAACTGTAGAAATAATCACGAGCAACACTGGATTAGTTAAGTTCATAGCTGTTGCATTACCTGCTGTACCTGCTGTTAAAGCCAACCCTGCTGTTGCGGCATAACCATACACGTTAGCTGGCACTACTGAAAGCAAGTTCATGCCTGCAACAATCACTAATGGGAACACAGTTATAGCAATAATGATAGGCGCAGCTAATGCGCCCAAACCACCCAGCATACCAGAACTCACCAAATACAAGGCAATGCCAGCCATCACTGCACCAAAACTCATACCTGCAATGGTTTTTTGTAATGCAGCGTTATCAGCGCCAGAGTGGAAATAACAACCCCAAGCAATAAAACCAACCCAAACGAGTGCTACGCCAGCCAGTGGATTTAATGCTAAAAATGCCCAAACGCCACCCAATACAGCAATACTTAATGCTAATGCAGTTAACTTCGACATACTTTTCTCCCTGAAAAATGGTAAAGCTCTTATAAAAATAATAATTTGAGTCTTACAGCCAGCAATTTCAATTGGGCACAGTAACGATTTATAGCAGTTGCACACCAACTAAAATCCACTTAGCAAGTCGCAGTCTAGACTTAATTGGGTGAGTTTGACAAGTATTTTATGTGAAATTGGCACTAAGGCCGCTTATAAAAGTATCACTAAACAGCATTTTGAGGAGATTTTGCAGTGTAATCCCAGTGCTTTTTCCAAGCACCCACAACTAAACTCGGGTATTGTGGCTTGCCTAAGCTACCGTTATAACGACCTAGCGCACGATATAAATCACCATGTTCAATATCTAAGTAATGACGCAAAATGGTACAGCCATAACGCAAATTAAGCCGCAAATGAAACAAATTATGCTCTGGGGTGCCAATACTTGTCACCCAAAATGGCATCACTTGCATATAACCACGAGCACCTACATTGGAAACTGCATATTTTTTAAAGCCACTTTCAACCTGAATTAAACCAAGAACCAACTGTGGATCTAGCCCTGCACGCGTGGCCTCATAATGTACAGAACGCAAAAAATCTTCACGATAGGTAGCATCAGGCAGCCGCTTTTCTAAGCGCTGCGACATCTCATCCAACCAAGCCCTGCCTTCAGTTTCACTGGCAAACATTAGCTTTGGCGCAGCCAAATCGCTAATCGATTTTTGCATCATCGACTTAACGCTATTTGACAGCGGCTCCTCTTTTTGATTACCTGCTTGGCATACAGACGCAATAGCAATCAAGCCTATAAAACAAAGTTTTTGTATCGTTCGTTTAAGCATTTATCGTAGATTGAATAAAATTAATCACTTCATTAACAAGCAAGTTTTGTGCCTCGGCCATGCTTCTGGCTTTGTATTCCACTTTACCTTCAGCAAGGCCGCGCTCGCCAATAACAATACGATGCGGAATACCGATTAACTCGCTTTCGGCAAACATCACGCCAGGCCGTTCGCCACGGTCATCTAGTAGCACATCAATACCCGCCTTTTTACAATCATCGTAAAGTTTATTAGCAGTATTTTTAACAAGCTCGCTTTTATCCATGCCAATTGGGCATATCACCAGTTCAAAGGGCGCCATGCTAAGCGGAAAAATAATGCCTTTTTCATCGTTACCTTGCTCAATCGCCGCGCCCACAATGCGTGATACTCCTATGCCGTAACAACCCATTTCCATTACTTGTGATTGACCGTTAATATCAAGGTAGGTTGCGTTCATGGCCTGTGCATATTTGGTACGCAATTGAAAAATATGTCCAACCTCAATGCCACGACAGAGTTTTAAAATGCCTTTACCATTTGGACTGGCGTCGCCCTCTATCACATTGCGAATATCCGCAACTAAAGCTGGCTCTGGTAAATCACGACCAAAATTAACGCCGCGCAAGTGGTATTTGGGCTTGTTTGCACCACACACAAAATCACTCATATTGGCGACAGTTCTGTCAGCAATCACTGTAACATGCGCGCCCACGCCCACAGGGCCAATAAAGCCTGGCGGGCAGCCATTTAGATTTTCACGTACTTCGTCGCCAGTA
This sequence comes from Methylotenera sp., assembly GCA_025351225.1. Lineage (GTDB taxonomy): Bacteria > Pseudomonadota > Gammaproteobacteria > Burkholderiales > Methylophilaceae > Methylotenera_A. The sequence continues at coordinate 20,994 of JANXWL010000129.1, forward strand.
GCGAACCTAAAATCAGCCAAGCCTGGTATCTTGTTTACTTTTATTTCATTTAAACTGTGGTCTGCACGCAGCAAAAGTAAATAAAATTTTAGTTGTTCATTTTCGGTCGCCATCAAAGCAAGCGCTTTTACATTACGCTCTAAAGGTATATTTAATAGCTCGGCAACGGCTTCACAAGTGGTTTGTTTGGGCGTTTCAACGTCAGTCATTGCCTCCGTAGCAGCCGCTCTGGTATTGATTGCTGGCAGTGCTTCGGCCAACTCCACATTGGCGGCGTAATCAGAGCTTTCGCAATACGCTAGTGCATCTTCGCCGCTATCTGCCAGCACATGAAACTCTTGCGAGCCATCGCCACCAATTGCGCCACTGTCAGCCTTAACTGCACGAAATTTTAGCCCAAGCCGCGTAAAAACTTGGCTGTAAGTTTGAAACATATGCGCATACGTTTGCTGCAATGATTCAAAATTAGTATGAAACGAATAGGCATCTTTCATCATAAACTCACGCGCGCGCATTACGCCAAAACGCGGACGAATTTCATCACGAAATTTGGTTTGAATTTGATACAAATTAAGCGGTAACTGCTTATAACTGCTAATTTCACGGCGCACAATGTCGGTAATCACCTCTTCATGCGTTGGGCCAAAACAATAATCTCGCTCATGACGATCTTTTATTTTTAACATTTGTGGCCCAAATACCGCCCAACGACCCGTTTCATCCCACAGCTCTTTTGGCTGCACAGCAGGCATTAAAAGTTCTAGTGCGCCAGATTTATCCATTTCATCGCGCACAATGTTTTCTACTTTGCGTAGCACGCGCAAACCCAGCGGCATCCAGCTATATAAGCCGTTGCCGAGCTTTTTAATCAGCCCTGCACGAATCATGAGCTTATGCGAAATCAGCTCTGCATCAATCGGTGCTTCTTTTTGGGTGGCGATAAAAAATTGGGATGCGCGCATGAAAATCACTGCTTAAATTGAATAAGACAGAATTTTAACGGTAAATGCGCATTAAGTCAGCAATTGACTAATTTTGTGAGTGCTATTTCAGTAGGGTTTCTACTTTGGTAACCACTGGATTGGCTAACTCCGTCTTTACCACCTCTGGTCTCGCTAGTCGCGTTTTACCGATTGGGCTATCAGCCGGCTGAAAATTAGCTTTCCACACGGCAAAAGGCACTATTGTCGCAGCATGACCATTATCGTAAAACCAGCTATCTACTGCGTATCTATCGCCTGTTTTAATTTCGTGAATCACCGCAGTACTGTGCGGCCAACCCGTAAAAAAGAAGTTTCGCGTACGTGTGTCTTCAATCTCGTGCAACTGCATTAAGCCCTTGCTTACTAGCAGACGCATATAAGTGGTGGAATTAATCGCCTCGTCATTGCAATCAAGCTGGCCTTTGTAATGCGAATTACCAAATGTGCCAGCCAAATCGCCTGAGGTGCCAATTTTATTGCCCACTAAGCTTTCTAACACGCCAATAGCCTGTGCAATTTGCGTACGCTCTTCTGCAGCAGTTTGGGCATTATTCACAAAAACTGCGCTTACTTGCTGCCATTCATCATCACTGATAGATACCGATGAAATGTCAGCGCAGCCGCCACTATGGCAGATTTCGAACGAAGAGATGGTAGGTGAGCTGTGAAAAATACGCGACATATCATGAATATCAGCGTTTGCTGCTTGGCAAAAAGCAAGCAGCATGCTGACAAAGGCCTTACAGAATAATGGGTGCGTTCGGTAGCTCATTCGTTTTTTTACGGCTTTTTTTGCTGCTACTAGAAACATTAATTGGAAAATGCGTTTCTAGCAAAGCGCCAATATCGGCAATACCTTGCAATACGCCTGCTTCAAATTGGCCATGCTTAAATTGCAGCTCCATTTGATGGCATATACGCTCCCAAGCAGGACTGCCAACATGCTGATGAATGCCACGATCGGCCACAATCTCTACATCGCGATCGGCCAGCAACAAGTAAATTAGCACGCCATTGTTATGTTCGGTATCCCAAATTTTGTAGTGTGAAAAGTGCTCAATAGCACGTTTTTTAGGCATTTTTTTATACAAAATTTCTACAGGATGTAGCCCTGACTCAACGATAAAACAAATCTCGCCGCTGTGCGATTGTTCACTTGCCTGAATCGCTTGCTCAATATTATGCATTGCGCTGGGCGAAAAACGGTGATGCACCTGCCATACATTGCTAACCAGATGTTTAAAAAAGCGAATAATAGGGTGTGTGCGTGTCATTTTTATCAATCTGTGCTGTTACCAATCACCGCTAGCTCCACCGCCGCCAAAATCGCCACCGCCGCCGCTCCAGCTACTTCCACCGCTTGACGAACCACCACCCATTGGCATACCGCCATAACCGTTTAAACCGCGTCCACCCAACATCATGGTGATAAAAAACGCAATAATGCCCAATATGGCAGCGCCGCCCAAAGCCACGCCTAGTACCCACACAACACCACCCATTAAGCTGCCATTGAGTGCACTACCAAAAAAAGTGCCAAACACGCCGCGTAACATCATGCCCGAAATTAAACCGCCAAATAGCAACAAAGGCAGCATGCTTTCAATACCACCACCGCTCAATTTAGGCTTGCTAGGCACTGGCAACGCCTCGCCATCGACCAAGCCAATTAAGCTATCTAAGCCAGAGTTAAGCCCACCCAAAAAATCACCTTGCTTAAACTTCGGCGCAATCGTTTCGCTAATAACGCGCTTAGCATATAAATCGGGAATCGCGCCTTCTAAGCCACGGCCAACCTCAATGCGCATTTTGTGATCATCTTTGGCGATTAACACCAGCACGCCATCGCCAACGCCTTTACGGCCAAGCTTCCATGCGTCTGTTACACGAATGGAGTACTGCGCAATATCTTCTGGTTGCGTGCTAGGCACAATCAGCACGGCTATTTGGCTACCTTTTTTAGCCTCAAATGCAGCTAGTTTCTGCTCTAGCTGCGCTTGCTCGGCTTGCGATAAGGTTTGGGTTAAATCAGTAACACGTGCTGATAATTTTGGAATTGCCACCAACTCGGCTTGCACAAAGCCCGATACTAATAAAAGCATCGTACAAAGCACAAGCAAGCTGGCTTTTAGATAAGATAACATACGCAACACGCTTAAATTAAGCTGCTATTTAGCTAATTTTTGCTGTGATTATTTCTTATCGCCAAACTCTACTTTTGGCGCGGTCGATATTTGTTTTTCATTTTCTACAGTAAATGAAGGTTTAGTTTTGTAGCCAAAAGCCATCGCGGTTAAATTGTTAGGGAAGCTGCGAATGGCTACATTGTAATTTTTTACCGATTCAATAAAGCGATTACGCGCCACTGTTACGCGGTTTTCTGTGCCTTCTAGCTGCGCTTGCAAATCTCTAAAACCTTGGTCGGCTTTCAAGTTTGGGTAGTTTTCTGCAACTGCCATTAAGCGAGATAACGCGCCTGTTAATTGGCCTTGAGCCGCTTGAAATTTAGCAAATGCTTCAGGATCGTTTAGCACTTCTGGGGTCACTTGCATACTGCCCACTTTGCTGCGCGCATCGGCCACTTCGGTTAAAACTTTTTCTTCATGTTCGGCATAACCTTTTACAGTTGCTACCAAATTAGGCACTAAGTCAGCACGGCGTTGATATTGATTCAGCACTTCAGACCAACTGGCTTTTGCGTCTTCATCTAAACTTTGAAATTGGTTGTAGCCACAGCCTGTTAAGCCCAATGTTGCGCTTAACAGCATGCTGGCTAGTACTATTTTTTTCCATGAAAATTGCATTTAATTACTCCTCTAAAATATTGAATACTTATTGTAAATGCGGCTGGTTTATACAAATTCAAGTAGACGCTAATGGTTTAGCTATACACAAATCATCCCACATCTTGGCCTTGTTTGCCAAATGTTGCAGTAAATCGTTTGGGTGGTACGTGACAACCAGTGGCACGTTTTCAACCACGTGCGCTTTGCCACGCAACGATTCAATCGATTCTGTGCTATTTAACAACTGCTGCGCAGCCTGCTCACCCATCGCGACGATTACTTTTGCACTAGTCAAATGAGCTAATATTTCAGTGTGCGTTTTATTGATGTGCAAGGCTAGTAAAATATTGTTAAATAAAACTTCTGCTTCGCCAGTTAAGGCTTCTGGCAACACAAATGCCCATTTTTTGTCATCTGAAACTAGCAAGTAAACACTTTTTTCGGTAACTGGTGATAACTGTGGTTTTTCAATGATTTCAGCCACTTTAACTTCGGTGTTTTTTTGAGTTTCGACAGGTTTTTGTGTAAACTCAACTGGCGAGGCCTTAGGCGCACGCAACCTCCAAACTGGCAATAATTCCAATTCTCGCAGTACATCTTCGCGTGTCATGCTCATGCTGTTAATCTCATAATACAAGCCCCATTAAAATGGCGTCTTCGCGGCCATTATGCGCGGGGTAATAACCACGCCGCACGGCCATTTCACTAAAACCCATGTTTTCATATAAAGCAATTGCAGCAACATTGCTTGGACGCACCTCTAAAAATAGATTAGCCGCTTGATGGTTTTTAGCAATTTTCAACATGTGTTCAAGCAAATAGCGCCCTAAGCCTTGTTTTTGCTGGTGTTTAGCAACACTTAAATTGAGCAAATGCGCTTCATCTAAAATCATCATCAACAGCGCATAACCTATCACGCCACGATCTTGCTCCAAAACCCAAGCACTGTAGCCAGAGTTAAGCGAATCACTAAAATTACCACGCGTCCACGGGTGGCTATAAATGGTCGGCTCAATTTGCATAATCGTGTCTAAATCATCCACTTGCATCGGCCGCAGCTGGTATTGCGTTTTTAATTGTGTGCTCATAAACGCAGACCCTGTTCGCGCTCAATAGTCGTGAGTGCCACGCGATTACGAATATAAATCGGCGCAGCTTCACTGGCTGGCTTGGCTAAACCCGCCTCAAAAGCTGGCTTTGCTAGTTGCAAAATCGCTTCAGCTGTTGGTGTGGCTTTATAATGTGAATCTTGAGCCATTATTTTAGTTAAGTTTTGCGCGTAAACACCACTTAATATTTCACCATAAGCCGCCCAGCCACTACCTGCACCCGCCCACTCACCCTCTAACACTGGCGCGGCTTCTGGCTTGCATACTGTTGTCGCACTTTTCTCAATCCATAGTCCATTTTCACGCACAAAAGCCGCATGGTAAATCTCACCCATGCGCGCATCTAAGCACCCAATCACGCGCTCTTGCCCGCTTGCCTGCGCTAATGCCATGAGCGTATTCACGCCCACTACGGGTAAATTCGCACCAAAACCCAAGCCCTGCGCCACACCGCACGCCACGCGCACGCCAGTAAATGCGCCTGGCCCTGCGCCAAACGCAATGCCATCTAAATCGCTTAACTGAATATTTGCAGTATCTAACAAAGCTTGAATTTGCGGCAACACCAATTGCGATGCGGCTTGCCCAGCATGTTGATGGTGTGCGTAGGTTTTATCACCAAGCTGCAACGCGAGTGATAAAAATTCGGTAGAAGTGTCTAAACTTAATAAATTCATTCGGACGATATTTTACCGCGCAATTGTTTCACTTGCTTACGAATTGTTTTACCTTCTAAGCGTCGCTGTTTAGAGCCGTAACTTGGCCGCGTGGCGTAACGCGTTGGTTTTACTTGGTTTGCTGCGTTTACAATATCATGCAGGCGCTTAATCGCGTCTTTTTTATTCGCCTCTTGCGTGCGGTATTGCTGGGCTTTTAGCACCAGCACACCATCTTCGGTAATGCGATTATCCTTCAAGCCAATCAAACGTTCTTTCAGCCAATCGCTTAACGATGAAGCGTTAATATCAAAACGCAAATGAATCGCGCTAGAAACTTTATTCACGTTCTGCCCACCCGCCCCTTGCGCGCGGATAGCGGTGAGTTCATACTCGGTTTCGGGGATTAAAATTAGAGACATGAATTATGTAAGGAAAAATTTCTTTTGAAATTCAACCAATTACGGCAACTTAACGTTACGATTTGGTCCTGCTTGATACAGTGCTTGTCTATGCCCAATTTTGTCGTTTCTTTTATTCTTTTCTGCTAGTTTCAGCACTTCTGGTAAATTTTTTATGCTTGCGAACAAAAGGTTACTTTTATGCTCCTCAAACAACTCAGGCAATAGCTCTTCGACCCATATCCCATTTTTATATACATATTTTGAGTAGACTTCACAGCAATTTGAAGTAGAAAACAGAGAGAATACAAATGGCTGACCCGCCTTTATATCAAGAACTAAAGGGGTTTCTGGCCATCTACCATTATCCACTTTCATGGTGCGCCATTCGATTATCTTCCCTGTTCCTTCTGGGTATTCAAATCGAATTCTATCTTCTTTGGGTTTCATGCCGCTAATGTTAGAAGCCCATTCGCCACCCCCACTTTCATAAAGTACTTCTCGCTCTACCACAATGACTTTGCCGTCACTTAGCTGTACCTCTTCTTTCCAGCTATCACTACACGCAGAGAGACTTACCGCCAGAATCAATGCCAAACCAAGCGTTTTGAATATTTTTAACAAGTTATATGTCTTATTCATGTTATTTTCCTTTTGTTAACCCATATAAAATTATGACGCAAAAAACGCTTCAACTTCTGCCAATTCTTTTGTGCGCTTAAACGGTGGCAGACTTTGCCAGATGCGCTTGCCATAAGGCTTTGTGATGAGGCGTGGGTCGCAAAT
>JANXWL010000150.1 GCA_025351225.1 Methylotenera sp.
ACTTAAATGCGGTGTTTTATTGATAAATTGCCTAGGCGAGGGCAGTGCGCCAGTTTCAACTAAATACGACCAAAATTGCAATGAAACCTCAAACGCAGCATTTATTTCTAGCGCGCGGTTAATCGCAATGCTGCCATCTGCCGCTTGTGGCGTGTAATTAAGCTCGCAATAGCCTGCATGACCTGTGCCGGCGTTATTTAAAGCGTCAGAGCTCTCTAAAGCCACGTCGGCAAGCTGTTCTACCATGGTAATGTGTAAGTTTGGCTCTAACTGCAGCAGCAATACGCCTAAGGTCGCGCTCATAATGCCACCACCTACTAACAGTATATCGGTTTCAGTATTACCCATTTGCTAGTCCGCCCATTCACTCGCCCAATCAAAACGCACTATAAAACAGCGCATACACAGTAAAAAAGCCAGCAAATTGCTGACTTTTTAGGAACACATCTAAAATATTCTAACTTAACACTTTAGTAATTGCGTCTTTTAGGTGGGCTGTAATCGCCCTTAGATTCAATATGTCTAAAAGTAATGCGGCCATTATTGATATCGTAAGGCGAAAGTTCTAAGGTTACTTTGTCACCTGCTAAAATACGAATATGATTTTTCTTCATCTTACCGCCCGTATACGCCACCAGTTTGTGACCATTTTCTAACGTAACGCGATAGCGCGAGTCTGGCAAGATTTCATCCACCACACCATTCATTTCAATAAGTTCTTCTTTAGCCATGACACACTCCAAAATTAAGACCCTTTAAGCAACAATTGGGAATAGTGTGGGATAAAAAACAACAAGGCGTGCAGACACTACCAAACGCAGGCGCAGTATAGCCTTGCGGGCGAGAATAAGCAACTAATTGAGCGCTTATTAAAATAATTTGATAATATTGCTTGACATATGACGTAATTATCCGTACAAAGGCGCTTAGGCGTTTAGATTTTTAATTTATTGAGTCTTTCAGGACTCATTTTTTTTGAAATAGAAACATTTCGGGTGCCTCCCAATTTAAAGTAAGAAAGTAATATTATGGCAACAGGTATTGTAAAATGGTTTAATGACTCTAAAGGTTTTGGTTTCATTACTCCTGACGCAGGCGGTGACGATTTATTCGCACACTTCTCAGCTATCGTTGATAGCGGCTACAAAAGTTTGAAAGAAAATGATCGCGTTAGTTTTGACGTGACAGAAGGCCCAAAAGGCAAACAAGCTTCTAACATTCAAAAAGCTTAATTAGCTTGGCAGATAACAATCTGCATTCAAACTAACGGATTCTGCAATTCTTCTTGAACCACAGAATTCTTAAAAACGGCTCGCAAGAGCCGTTTTTTTATATCCAAGATTAAGTCTAGTTTAGATTTTAAATTAAATTAGTAGTCATTAACAAAATAGTTTTTAATAGCAAAAACCTCAAATTGTGTGATACTGGCAAAACTAGAAGTGGTGCAGGTAAAGATAAGTTCAACATGACTCTTGATAATGTTGGAGATGATATTAGAGGCGGCGTTGGTAGCGATACTGTTGATTACTCGGCATTTACTAATAGGGGTCGCTGCAGAAAACGGAATATAAAGCCCGTTAAGGGTAAATCAAATTCTTTGCATCTCTTGAATAACTCATAAAGTCAGCAGCCCACCAATACAGGTCTTCCACCACATGAGTTAGACCCGATTGTGTAGCAGGGCAAGCATTCGTATTATGCCGCATTTTTCTCTGTGTTTTGTGTGTAAGTTTTAGCAAAATCAGCAGGTGCTTGGTTATTTAATTTTGCATGTCTGCGAATACGATTGTAAAACACTTCTATATATTCAAACGTCACACGCTTGGCTTCGTCTCTCGTTTTAAATCGATAGTGATGCAAGCATTCAGTTTTCAATGTGCCAAAGAAACTTTCCATTGGTGCATTATGCGAGCTTTGCACTACGTGCAAATGCCTGCTAGAAGCGAATTCCCAGCAATCACCTTTGTTGCTCATGGAAGTTTGCATCTTGTAGCTAGTTTGTAATGTGCGATAAGCTTTCGAGCAATATTGACTGCCACGGTCAGAATGATGCATCAGGCCTGCGACTGGCTTTTTACGCCAATAAGCAGCGCGTAGCGCATCACACACCAGTGATTTGGTCATGCGTTCATCCATTGCCCAGCCCACAATCTCACAAGTATGCAAATCTTTAACGGCGGCAAGGTACAGCCAGCCTTCATCGGTGGGAATATAGGTAATATCTGCTACCCACACCTGATTCGGTGAACTTGGGTTAAATTGACGATTGAGTAAATTGGGTGCAATGGGCAGCTTGTGCTTAGAGTCTGTGGTAACTCTAAATTTACGTTTGTGTATGCAACGAATGCCAGCGGCTTTGCGCAAACGTTTGATGCGATTGACGCCTACTTGAATACCGAGTACTTTAAGCTCAGATTGAATTTTGGTTGCACCATAAATACCACGTCCGCGCTCATGTGCCGCACGTATGTGGGCAAGCAAACGCAGGTCTTCTTGTTTGTGTGAGGAAGCAGGCCTGCCGTTGCAATAGGCGAAATAACCGCTCACTGAAACATTCAGTTGGTTGCACAATATTTGCAAAGGGTGTTTTGTTTTAAGCTTATCAATCATCGCGTACTTTACTTCGAAATCTTGGCAAAGTACGCGGTGGCTTTTTTTAATATGTCTCGCTCTTCACGGGCGATTACTAGCTCACGTTCCAACTCACGAATACGCAATTGTTCGGGTGTGAGCTTGGTGATACCCAAACTCCCTTTAAGCTCGCCTGCATTGTGTAATGCAACCCAAGATTTGAGTGATTTGGGTGCAACATCTAAATTACGACTGACTTCAGCTAGCGTTAAGTTTTGCTCTTTGAATAAGCGAACAGCTTCTTTCTTGAATTCTTCTGTGAAAATTCAACGGGGTATACGTTTCATGAAATCTCCTAACAAGTTGATAAAGTAACATCAACTTGCCCTTCCACAAAACTAGACCTAACTCATACATCGTGCAAAAACATATTAAGCGCACGTACACGCTGAATTGCACCAGCCGATAATTGCGACCATTCTTTAGCAGAAATTATTCTAGGAATCACATCAAACGGAATAAGCCGCTCTGCGCCATCTGCCTCGCCATATACATTAAATGTAATGCCTACCCGTCTAAATAATAGCTCCGCCTCTTGACGTTTGCTTTCCAGCTGATGATGTGGAATTGTGCTTAACCAAGCCTGATAAGCAGTATAAATATCGCGCACATTATTGTTGCT
>JANXWL010000182.1 GCA_025351225.1 Methylotenera sp.
TTTAATTATGGCGAACCTGCGATTAACCGCATCGTTTCGATGACAGGCAATGTCAATCAGCCACAAAATTTTGATGTACTATTTGGCACACCCTTATTGCATTTGGTTGCTGCAGCTGGCGGAGCAAAAGCGGAAACTACACACTATATTATGGGCGGACCGATGATGGGTTTCGATTTGCCTGACGAAAACGTGCCCATTACTAAAGCCGCCAACTGCATTATTGCTGCCTCACCTAGTTTATTTGAAGCGCCAAAGCCCGCTATGCCGTGTATTCGCTGCGCGCGCTGCGCCGATGCTTGCCCTGTGAATTTGCAGCCACAAGAGCTGTATTGGTTTGCCAAAGCCGATAACTTTGATAAAGCGCGCGATTATAACTTGTTCGATTGCATTGAATGCGGGGCTTGCAGCTATGTTTGCCCCAGTGACATTCCGCTGGTGCAATATTACCGCTACGCCAAAAGCGAAATTATTGCGACCGATAAAGCGCAAGAAGCCGCCGATTTGGCACGTGAACGTAACGATTTTAGGCTGGCACGTATAGAGCGCGAAAAATTAGAACGTGCGCAAAAACATGCTGAACGTGCGCAAGCAGGCAAAGAAGCCGCCGCAAAAAAAGAAGCTGAAGCTAAAAATAGCGATGCCCTGCAAACCAATAATGGCGCGGGAAGCGATAGTGACGCGGAAGCTGCGCAAAAATCTGCTAAACAAGCGGCGATTGCCGCTGCTATTGAACGCGCAAAAGCCTTAAAAGCCGCCGCATTAGCGGCTGGTGATGCGCCTAAAAACGTAGTGAATGCTGATGAAGCCATAAAAAAAGAAATCGCCGAAATTGACGCGAGGCGGCAAGCAGTAGGCATTGAACCTACCAGTGAAAAACCTGCGCTAGATGCCGCCTTGCTTGAAGATAAACAAGCAAAAATTGCGGCGGCCATTGCAAAAGCCAAAGTGGCAAAAGCGGCGGCTGATGCCGCCAAACTTAATAAAAACAAAGATTAACGAAAACAAAGATTAATGAATAGAAGCCCCTACATTTCAGAAGCGCCTAGCATCGGCACCATCATGTTTAAAGTGTTGCTGGCATTGGTGCCTGGCATCGTCGCTTACGTATGGGTATATGGCGGCGGTATGCTGGTAACGATTACGCTGGCGACCGCAACCGCATTGTTGGCAGAAGCGCTCATGTTGAAAATTCGCAGACGCCCCGTTCAGCCATTTGTAATGGACTGCAGTGCCATCGTCACTGCATGGTTGTTGGCACTTGCCATACCACCGCTTGCGCCTTGGTGGTTGATTGTCGTAGGCACCTTGTTTGCCATTGTGATTGCTAAGCAATTGTACGGTGGCTTAGGTTACAACCCATTTAACCCCGCCATGATTGGCTACGCGGTGCTACTAATTTCGTTCCCCGCGATTATGACCAAATGGCCTGCGGCTTTGGCACTAGCACAAAGTAAACTGGGCTTTGCAGATCAATTGCATTATATTTTTAGCAGAGTTTTACCTAGTGAAATCAAGCTAGACGCGGTTACCAGCGCAACGCCTTTAGATTATTTAAAAACGCAGCTCATGCTAAAACATAATGTTGCCAGCATTACGCAAGCGCCCTTATTTGGCGCACTAGGCGGCAAGGGTAACGAACTTGTGACAGGAGCATATTTACTGGGTGGCTTGTATTTATGGCAGCAAAAAATTATTAGTTGGCATTTGCCAGTTGCCTTTTTGGCGGCACTGGCTTTGATTTCTGGAGTGTTTTGGGCAGTAAGCCCTGCACATTTTGCCTCGCCTTTGTTTCACTTATTTAGCGGCGCTAGCATGTTGGCTGCATTTTTTATCATCACCGACCCAGTAAGCGGGCCAACTACGCCGAATGGTAAATTATGGTTTGCGGCAGGTGTAGCCTTAATCACTTTCTTGGTGCGCGTATATGGCGGCTACCCAGACGGCGTGGCGTTTGCAGTGATTTTTATGAATATTTGTGTTCCTTTAATAGATGCAGGTACACAACCTAGAGTTTTTGGCCATGAAAAATAAGCTCGGACACAAAAAATGAGCGAAACTATTTTTAAACATGCCAGTAAAACCGCACTTACACTAATAGCCTTTTCCTTGGTATTTACAACGCTGTTGGCTTTTGTTTTTCAAGCAACTAAAGCACCAATCGAAGCCAGCGAAGCCGCTGCACGTATGGCACTATTTGCGCAAATTGTGCCAGAAAGTATGCACGATAATGATATGCTAAAAGACGTAATCACGATTGCACCAAATGATTTATTGGGCAATAAACAACCTAGCATTGCCAATATTGCACGTATTAATAATGCGCCTGCTGCGGTAATTTTAGAAGCGATCGCGCATGATGGTTATGCTGGTGATATTAAATTGCTGATTGCAATTAAAGTAGATGGCCGCATTAGCGGCGTACGTGTGCTTTCGCACAAAGAAACACCAGGTTTAGGTGATTACATTGATGTGCTTAAAGGTAATTGGATTAAGCTTTTTAATAATAAATCGGCTGTCGATCCAGTGCCAGCGATGTGGCAAGTGAAAAAAGATGGTGGCCAGTTTGATTATATGGCGGGTGCAACCATCACACCGCGTGCAGTGGTAAAAGCGGTGTTTAAAGCACTACAGTATGCACAACAGAACAAAGCGTTATTATTTGCGTCAAATAGTAAGGAGCATGCAAAATGAGTCAATATAAAGAAATCGCTTACAACGGTTTGTGGAAGCAAAATACTGGCGTAGTCCAGTTGCTAGGCTTGTGCCCAACGCTGGCCATCACCACTTCAGCTGTCAATGGCATTAGCTTAGGCTTGGCCACCGCGTTTGTGATGGCGGCATCTAACGGTGCAGTTTCGCCTGTGCGCAAATATGTCCCTGCCGAAATTCGTGTGCCTGTGTTTATTTTAGTGATTGCCGCACTGGTAACGGTGATTGACCTCACCATTCACGGCTTTGCAGAGCCGCTGCATAAAGTACTGGGTATTTTTATACCATTAATCGTTGTGAATTGTATCGTGCTGGCACGCGTCGAATCATTTGCCGCAAAAAATGAACTTGCCCCATCGATGTGGGACGGCTTAATGATGGGCTTTGGTTTAACGATTGTGTTGGCCATATTAGGCAGTATTCGCGAAATCATCGGTAAAGGCACTCTGCTTTCTGGTCTCGATTTAGCGTTTGGCCCAAGTTTTAAACATTATGTGCTGACGATTCCTGATTACCACGGCTTTTTGTTGGCGGTACTGCCGCCTGGCGCGTTTATTGGCTTGGCTTGCTTAATTGCCGCGCGTAATTGGGCGGGTAGCCGTGCTGCAAAACCCGCACCTGCTGGCGGCGCACTTAAGCCTGCGCTGTAATAGTATTGGCCATCTGCAATGAACGCCGAAAAACGTTTAGCGATTTTTGAGCGTTTAGCGGCGGCAATTCCCAACCCCACAACCGAGCTGGAGCATGGCAGCACCTTTGAGCTACTAATCGCGGTGATTTTATCGGCGCAAGCAACTGATAAAGGCGTGAATATTGCTACGCGCAAGCTGTTTAAAGCGGCCAATACGCCACAAGCTATTTTTAACTTAGGGTTAGAAGGCCTTGAGTTTTACATCAAAACCATTGGGCTTTACCATGCCAAAGCCAAAAATGTAATTGCCTGCTGCGCGCAACTCAATCAACAACACAATAGCGAAGTGCCAAACACCCGTGAGACCTTAGAAGCATTACCTGGCGTGGGTCGCAAAACGGCTAACGTGATTTTGAATACCGCATTTGGACAGCCAACAATTGCAGTAGACACGCATTTATTTCGGCTTGGTAACCGCACCAAGCTTGCCACTGGCAAGAATGTATTAGCCGTGGAGCAAAAGTACCTCAAAACAATTCCTAAAGAATATTTACAAGATGCGCATCATTTGTTGATTTTGCATGGGCGCTACACTTGCACCGCGCGCAACCCAAAATGCGGCGAATGTTGCATTGTGGATTTATGCGAATATAAGGATAAAGTGATTCCGAAAATTCATTTAATGGCTGGAGAGGCCATGACAGATAAAAGCATAGCTGGCCAAACCATTATAGAAAATAGCATGGGCGTTGAAGGATGAAAGTCGCTACTGGCTTAGCCATCGGCAAAAGTGCATTGCCAGAACTTGCTGCGCAAGCCGTTACAATGGCGATGGAAAAGGCAGAAATTACGCAGCCTACCAGCGTGCTGCTTTTTCTTACTTCTGAATTTGCAGCCGACCCGCAATCAGCCATTAAAGCCGCCGCTAAAGCCGCCAGTTGCACGCAGATTATTGGCTGCTCGGCCACAGGCATTTTTACTGAAGAAGATTGGGTAATCGATAGCCCCGCCGCTGCAGCCATGGTATTTACTAAGCTTAATTTTAGCCATCCCAAAGCAGGAGAAAAGAACAACGATTTATTACTCACCTTAACCGCGCCTAATGCCATCAATACGACTTGGTTAAATCCTACAGGGTTAAATCCTACAGAGTTAAATACTGACGTGCTAAAGCAAGCAAATGGGCGCTTTGGTGGCGTTTCTGGTGATGCGATTGGTCATGGACCTTTTTCAGTATGGCAAAACGGTAAAGGTACTACGCAGGGCTATTGTGAAGTGGCATTTAATAATACTGCGATGGCAGTAGCAGCCTCACACGGTTTAAAAATCATCTCATCCCCCCGTAAAGTTACCGCTGCAGAAGGCAACGATTTATTCAAAGTGGCTAACCAACCAGCACTTGCAACATTAATTTCCACATGGCAAAAGCATGCCAAAACTACTGATACGCCACCCTACCACCAGCTGATGGCGGTGTACGCCAGCAAATCTAGTCAGCTTGAGCGCGGTGAGTATAGCCTTGCATCTATCATTATCGAAAATACAGATGAAGATTCAGTGACACTGACCAAATCGCTGCAAGTGGGCGATTGGCTGAGTTGGGCGATTCGCGATGTGGATGCCGCGCAAGTGGATATTGTGAAAACCGCTGGCGAGCTTAAACAGCAACTGGGTATAGAGCCTGCGTTTGCATTGCTATTTTCTTGTTTAGGTCGCGGGCCGTACTTTTACAATGGCACTGATCAAGATTTAGCGTTGCTTAAAACGCTGTTCCCCAAGCTGCCTATTATTGGCTTTTATGGCAATGGCGAAATCGCGCCAATTAATGGTATTAACGAGTTACTGCAATATTCGGCCGTATTAGGCTTATTTGCAGAAAGCAATGTTGCACACTTAAAATCAACCGAGAAATCAACCGAGCAAAGCAAAGTGCGATGAGCCTATTTAACCCGTCTCGCGACGAAGTGCGCGAATTCTTTTTTAACGCGTGGGCACAATTTAAAGCGCAAAAACCGCTCACCGATTTAGAAAAAATGGCGCTCAGTGTAATGCATATGCACCCCGAATATCATGCTATTTTAAGTGCGCCAGAGCAGTTTAAACAGCAAGAATACTTTCCAGAATTTGGTGAAACCAATCCGTTTTTACACATGAGTCTGCATTTATCCATACTTGAGCAAATCAGCATTAATCAGCCAATTGGCATCGCTGATATTTATGAACAATTAAAACTGAAACACCAAAACGAGCATGACTTTGAACATCAAGCCCAGCACGACATTTTAGAATGTTTGGGCGAAAGTATTTGGCAGGCACAGCGCAATAACACTGCCCTAGACGCCAACTTTTATGTACAATTGCTGCAACAAAAAGTAGGCAAATCTGAATAATGACTTCACCTAATATGCACGACTGGCTTAACCAGCATGGCGATTATTTATATCGTTTTGCATTAGCGCGTTTGCGCGATCCGCATCTAGCTGAGGATGTGGTACAAGAAACATTTTTAGCTGCAATTAAATCCCCCAGCTTTGCCGAGCAATCTGCACCGCGCACTTGGCTAACAGGCATACTCAAGCATAAAATTATTGATGTCATGCGCAAAAATGTACGTGAGATTGCCGCATCCGATTTAATGACGGATGAAGATGCCAATATGGACGAGTTTTTTGATGAAAAAGGTCATTGGGCAGAGCCACCACTGGCTTGGAATATGCCTGAGGACGCGCTAGAGCAAAAACAGTTTCTAGGTGTTTTGCAAAACTGTATGGAGAAACTACCTGCCAAAGCTGCGCAATTATTTTTGATGCGCGATGTACACGAAACTGATAATGACGAAATTTGTAAGGAACTGAATATCAGCACGACCAATGCTTGGGTGATGTTGTATAGAGCCCGGATGGGATTAAGAAAGTGCTTAGAAATTAACTGGTTAGGGGCTTAAAGGTTTACATATGTTGGATTGCAAACAAGCTAGTCAACTCATTTCTCAATCGTTAGATCGTTCATTAACGCTGCGGGAACGTTTATCATTGAAGTTGCATCTACTCATTTGCGAATTTTGCAAACGATTTAGTCAACACATGCAAACCATACGCGTTGCTTTAAAACAAATGACCAGTTCTATCGAAAGTAATGACAGTATCGAAATGCCATCTGCAGCTAAAAGCCGAATACTGCAATCAATTGAATCTATAAAGGACTAAATTGCGTATAAACGGTAAGCATCGCGGGAGTAAATGATGTCTTTACATATATTAAATTAAGGAAACTAGATAATGAAATCTTCGAATAAAACTATTGCATTGGCCATCTCAGGCGCATTAGCACTCTCCATTGGCGTTGCAAATGTACAAGCAGCTAGCAATCCATTTGCTATTAAATCGCTCAGCAGCGGCTACCAAGTGGCCGATGCAACTGCCGATACTGGTACAAAAATGAAAGACGGCAAGTGCGGTACGGGTAAATGTGGCGCGCATAAAAAGGCCATGGAAAAAGCCAAAATGGAAAAAGAAATGGCTGATAAAGGCAAAGAAGGCTCATGCAGCGCAGAAAAAATGAAAGACGGCAAATGTAGTGCTGATATGAAAAAAGAAAGTATGGAAGATAAGACCGCCGATAAAGCGAAAGAAGGCAGCTGCAGCGCAGAAATGAAAGGTAAAGAAGGTTCTTGCCACGCAGATAAAAAATAAGTCTGTGTTAAACGGCAAGCTAAATGGCAGTGATTGCTGACATTAAAGGCGTTGGTTTGGGGTTAAAGCGCGAGCTAATACCGCAAATACAACGCTTTTCTCGCGACTCATCAATCGCCAATATTAACTTTGTAGAAATCGCACCCGAAAACTGGATTGGTGCAGGCGGCAAGGCAGAGGCGGATTTAGCTTGGTTTGTAGAGCGCTACCCGATTACTTGTCATGGGCTTTGTTTATCTTTAGGTGGGCCAGATCCGCTTAACACAAACTTCTTAAAGCAAGTTAAGCAGTTTTTAAACGCAAATAAAATCCCACTCTATACTGAACATCTCAGTTATTGCAGTGATATTCAACATGGCCAAGCTGGCTATTTATACGACTTACTACCGATTCCGTTTACCGAAGAAGCCGTGAAATACGTCGCGCAACGCATTCGCCAAACGCAAGATATTTTAGGCCAACGCATCGCGGTGGAGAACACCTCGTTT
Source organism: Methylotenera sp. (assembly GCA_025351225.1). GTDB lineage: Bacteria > Pseudomonadota > Gammaproteobacteria > Burkholderiales > Methylophilaceae > Methylotenera_A. The sequence goes on from JANXWL010000182.1 coordinate 7,524, forward strand.
TATGTTGCTGCACCGATTTCTACCATGAACGAAATCACGTTTTTAAACGCAGTTTTGACCGAGGCTGATTGCTTGCTGCATTTAGACATCAATAATATTTACGTCAATAGCGTGAATTTTGGTTTTGATGGGCACGAGTTTTTGCGCCAAATTCCGTATGAGCGTATTGTCTACAGTCACATTGCGGGGCATTTAAAGGTTGGTGATGACGTCTTGGTAGATACGCATGGTGAAGCAATTATCGATCCTGTTTGGGCGCTACTAGATGAGGCTTACCAATTATTTGGCACGTTCCCCACGCTGCTAGAGCGCGATACCAACATTCCACCACTAACTGAATTGATGCTCGAAGTCGATAAAATCGCCGCCTACCAAGCATTGCACAACGCTAAAAAGGCTGTGTGATGCTAGATTTTCAACACTATCAAATTGCTTTTACTGCGCACATACGCAATCCAAGTACCAATAAAAAGCCTGCTCGCGTTCAAGGTACACGCATGGCCATTTACCGTGAAATTGTCTTTAACAATATTTTTAGCTCGGTGTCTGCTTGCTTCCCCGTGTGTAAAAGCATTATGGGTGTACGCGCTTGGCGCAAATTGGTGCGCGCATTTTTTGCTAACCATCAAGCCACAACGCCCATTTTTAGAGAAATCCCACAACAGTTTTTGCAGTTTATAGATAAAAAAATTGATTTACCAATTTATTTTCAATCACTTGCACATTACGAATGGGTAGAGTTAGCCGTTAGCGCACAACAAATTGAAGCGATGCAACTCAGCAAGAAAACTGATTTGTTGAATGAAAGACCAATCTTAGCACCCGCACACATGCTACTAACTTACGACTATGCCGTGCAATCAATCTCTAAACGCCACCAACCAACAACAACCGAGCAGACACATTTATTGGTATTTAGAAATGCTGATAACCAAGTAAAGTTTATCGTGCTTAATCTAATGACATTTCAATTATTAAATTTAATTAAAGAACATAAAATGACCGGCACGCAAGCATTGACAAGACTTGCTGAGGATATAAACCATCCTAATAAAGAGGCAATTATTGCGTTTGGCGTGGAAATTCTAGAAGATTTAGTACATCAACAAGCGATTATCGGTAGCGCACTTGCTAGCTAAGTATGCAATTTAAAATTAAATCCATCTATCAATTTAAAGTAATCGGCTCGCCACTTTCTGCATGAAAATAACTTAAATGCGCACAATCGCTGGTGCCATTGGTTAACGTGCCATCAAACAAGGCTTTACCATCAACATCCACCACCGCGTAGCCATTGTGGTACAAGGTCACCTCAGCTATTTTTGGCGCTATTTTCGATAAGTGTTGACTGATTTTCTGGTGCCGTTCGCGTAAACTAAAGCTAATGCAGGTTTCGGCTTCGTCCTCACCAAACACCTCCCACTGCTTACCGTCCGTCAGCTGCATTAACCAACCTGGTAAATCAACCTCTACGCGGCAAATAACTGGCTCACCCCATGCAGGATGGTCGATATTATTCAGCTCCACGGCAGTAGTGTTGAGTTGATTATTATTTGTATCGTGGTCAGTCATAATATTTTCCAGCTCCTAGCTTTGTATTACAAAACTTAAATGGCGACTGATTATGGAATTTTCAATGGTTTACATCTAAAACATAAGCAATTTTTGCACCATTTTACGTACTACCTTGCACAGTTTGATTAACGATGACATGATAATATTAGTTTACATCATTTTTTAGGCCTATTTGGAGTGTTGCATGTTAGATTTTTTAATGCCGTTATCAGAAATATTACGCACAGAGCCGATAGTTTTTTTGATATTTTCTGTCATTTTTGGGCTGATGGTGGGCAGCTTTTTAAACGTTGTAATTCACCGCCTGCCCAAAATGATGGATAACGCTGAATCGCTTTATTTTCAACAAAGGCAAGATTTGGCGGCAGGTTTGTCAGAAAAGGAAATTCTTGCAAAGCCACAGCCAGCTAAATACACCATCGTCACACCGCGCTCGGCTTGCCCAAAATGTAGCCATAATATTACAGCGCTAGAGAATATTCCTGTTATCAGTTATCTGGTATTGGGCGGAAAATGCAAAGGCTGTAAAACAAGCATTAGTATACGCTACCCACTTATTGAAGCCTTAACTGGCGTGCTAATCGGGCTGGTGGCGTATCAGTATGGTTATACCTATACAACACTTTTTGCTTGGGTATTCGTGTTCGCGTTGGTGACGCTGACGTTTATTGATTTCGATACACAACTATTGCCCGATGACATTACGCTGCCTTTACTGTGGCTTGGCTTGTTGTTCAATTTAAATGGCGGATTCACTGATCTAAAATCAGCTGTCATCGGTGCGATGTTGGGTTATCTCATTTTATGGTCGGTATATTGGGTATTTAAATTGGTCACGGGCAAAGAGGGTATGGGCTATGGCGATTTTAAACTACTAGGCGCAATTGGTGCATGGTTTGGCTGGCAAATGCTACCTGCGGTGATTTTGCTAAGTTCTGTCGTTGGTGCAGTGATTGGTATAGGCTTAATTGTATTTAAAGGAAAAGGCGGCGGCACCGCCATTCCCTTCGGGCCATTTTTAGCACTTGGCGGCATTGCAGCATTATTCTTTGGTCAGCAGCTAATGCAGTTTTATTTACCTCATTAATGGTTATAGTCACGTGTATATGTTTGTAGTTGCACTAACAGGCGGTATCGGCAGCGGCAAAAGTGAGGCCGCAAAAATATTTGCTGAGCTTGGCGTGCCAGTTACTGATGTTGATGCAATTTCGCACCAACTTACTGCAGCCAATCAGCCAATAATTAAAGATATTGAAGCCAACTTTGGCAGCGCCTACATTACGTCAGAAGGCGCATTAAACCGTGCAGCTATGCGTAAGCTAGTGTTTGGAGATGAAGCCGCGCGCACCAAGTTAAATACCATTTTGCATCCTGCGATTTATGACGAAGCACTTTTACAATTACAAACAAAGCAAATGCATTTAAGTAAAAGCACGCCATACCAAATTTTGGCTATCCCATTATTGTTTGAAAGCCCGCGCTACGCACAACATATCAACCGTACTTTAGTGATTGATTGTGATGAGGCAACCCAAATTGCGCGTGTAAAACAGCGCAGTAAATTGCCAGAATCTGAAATTATCCAAATCATTCAAGCGCAAACACCACGTAAAAAACTTCTAAAATTAGCTAACGATATAATCGAAAACAACGAAAATGTAGAAAAATTACGCGAAAAAGTAATAGAAATTCACCAAAAATACCTTAATACTTGCATAGTTAGCAAAACTACTTGATAATTCACCTCAATTTATTATTATAAGTTGGCAGACTTATCGTCATGTCTAGCTACGAATTTCCATTTAACGAGCGTATTCGCACACTGCTGCGCCTAGAAGACTTGTTTGGCAAAATTTTGCTGAATGTGTCGGCTGGACATCAGCATAATCATCACAGCGCATTGATCTCGCTGCTGCAAATGCTGGATATTATCGACCGCGCCGACCTGAAAATGGATTTAGTGCAAGAGCTAGATCGCCAACGCCTTGCCATGCAAAACCTTCGCGGCAACCCTGTTATTTCTGAAGCTGTTTTAGATAACATTCTCAAAGAAATCGGCGCCAGCTCAACCACTTTGCGTAGCGATAACGCTAAGCTGGGTCAGCACTTGCGCGAAAACGAATGGTTGATGAGTATTAAGCAGCGCACAGGCATATTAGGCGGCGTATGCCAATTTGATTTACCGTCTTATCATCACTGGCTAAACTTAAGTAAACCGCAACGACTAAAAGATTTTGATAGCTGGCTTGCGCGCTTAACACCCATGCACGACGCAATTAAAACCATCTTGCACATCTTGCGTGGTAGCGGCATGGCTACCAAACACCATGTGGATAATGGCTTTTTTCAGCAAATGCTAGGCGGCGCAAAGCCTGCGCAATTGCTCAGAATTGAAATGGAGGATGATTGCCCGTGTTTTCCTGAAGTTAGTGCTAATAAATATGCCATTAACGTGCGTTTTTTTGCGCTCGATTTTGTGCAAAAGCCTAAGCAATGTGATCACGAAATTAATTTCACCATGACCTTGTGTAACTTATAGTACGCTGTGGGCGGGCACTGAGTAATCAATAACGTTTAATACTTTCTACTCGCTTTGATATTAAGTAAAATCTGCTATTCCTATTATTAAGCTCCTTAAAAAATGTCTGCTATTACTCCGCGTTTAGTCACTTGTCCGAATTGCAAAAAACTCACCGAATATTCCACCAGCAATACGTTTAGGCCATTTTGTAGTCAGCGTTGCAAAATGATTGACTTAGGCGACTGGGCGAACGAAAATTATAAAATTCCTGATAACAAACCTGCTGAGCCTGATGATGAAATTGATTAAATCTATTATAAGTTTGCTTGTGCTAGCTTTTTTATTAAGCGCTTGCGAAGTGAACAATCGCGTTGCGGTGATTGATAGCTGGGCACGTGCCAGCGTGCCAGGCCAAAGTGTAGGCGCGGCTTACATGACGTTGATTAGTGCAGATGACAGCACTTTTGTGCGTGCAGAAACGCCTATTGCAAGCTCGGTAGAGATTCACAGTATGACGATGGATAATGGCGTGATGAAAATGCGCATGTTGCCAGAATTGCCACTTAAAGCGGGCAAAGAAGAAAAACTAGCACCAGGCGGCTTTCATTTAATGTTATTTGATTTAAAAAAACAGCTTAAAGCAGGTGAGCAATTAGAATTAAAACTCACTTTTAGAGACGCCTCAGGCAAAATAACGCAGCAAACGCTTACATTACCAATTAAAGAGGCCGAGTAGTTATTCAGTCCAAACTGCGCGTTGCATGGCAATGCCGCGTGCACCGCAACTCAAAGCTTTTTCCAAATCTTTCGTTTGCATGCCGCCTAAAGCATAAACAGGCAGAGTTGCCAGTTGCATTAAGTCTGCAAAGTATTCCCAACCTAGCGTGATTGCGCCTTCATGACTTTTGGTTAAATTGACAGGCGAAAGCACTACAAAATCTAAACTCAATTGCGCTGCATGCGCTAGCTCAAATTCGTTGTGGCACGATGCTGCCACTATTAAACCATGTGGTTTTTCAGTTAACTTCATCAATTTTTGACTGCTTAAATGTACGCCATCTGCGCCTAATTCTTGTGCTATTTTTGCATCATTATTCAATAAAACTTTCGCGCCGTACTCTTTTGCTAGCGCCAGAACCTGCTCCGTAAATCTTATCAATGCTAGGCCAGCTAACTGCTTCTCACGCAATTGAATTAGCTGCAAACCTTGTTTTAATTGCACTTCAAGTGCGCTTAACCAAGCAGCTTCGCCCATTTCTGCCACATTCGAAATTGCATAAATTGGCGGCAAAGCCAAGGCTTTCATAATCGGCGCATTGGCAGGCAACACGGGTGAAACCGTGATGTTTTGTGGGCTTTGCCAACTGAGTTGTTGGCCTTCTTTTGCTGAGACTTCGCCTTGCCATTGGGTGACAAAATAAAAATGCAGCAACACGGTTTTGGCTGCTGAATCATGCGTCTCAGGGTAATCAAAACGGCGTATCAGCCATTGCTGGGTGCTGGTTGGCTTAATGCCAAGCTCTTCTTGTAACTCGCGGCTAAGCGCTTGTTCTGGAGTTTCGTCAGCTTCAATTTTTCCACCAGGAAATTCCCACCAACCCGCCCAATCTTTGCCTTGCGGACGGCTGGCTAACAGAAACTCAATTTTTCCAAGCTGATTTTTGCGCTGCAAAATGGCCACGGCCACATGAATGATTTTTACCATACCAATTTAAGTTTTTATTAAGTTTATAACTACAGCTTGTCAGCCAACTTGCTTTTACCTGCAAAGTCGCGCGCAAACTGATACGCCACACGGCCGCTGCGTGCGCCACGTGTATGGGCAAAGCTAAGCGCAGCTTGGCGTGTAGCCTCGTCAAATGGCAAGCCAAATGTGTTAAGCCAGCTTTTTGCAATCGCCAAATACTCATCTTGATCGAACGCATAAAACGATAACCACAAACCAAAACGCTCGGCCAATGCGGTTTTTTCCTCAATAGTGTCGCTTGGGCGAATTTCACCATCGCTGTGTTTGGTGGCCAAATTATCGATCATAAACTCTGGCATGAGGTTTTTGCGATTAGATGTTGCATACACCAAAACATTATCTGAAATACTTGAAATCGAGCCGTCCAATACCACTTTTAGTGCTTTATAACCTTCATCGTTCGCTTCAAATGTTAAATCATCACAAAAAATAATAAATTTTAAGTTTGCATTTTCAGCACGATTACAAATTAAGGCAACGATTTCACCTAAGTGAATTAAATCATGTTTTTCTACTTCAATTAAACGCAAACCTTTCTGAGAAAATTCTGTGAGTAAGGCTTTGATTAAGCTCGATTTTCCTGTACCACGTGCACCTGTGAGTAACACGTTATTAGCTGGATAACCCTGCAAAAACTGCTGCGTATTGCGCACAATTTCTGCCTTTTGTGCATCAACAAAATGGATGTTCGCAAGCTTAATTTGATGCGGATTTTGCACACTTTGCAATTGGCTTTTGCCGTTAATTTTTAGCCAGCGCCAAGCAGTGGCTTGCCAATCAACAGGCGGGTTTTGGACTGGCAGCCAATTCTCTAGCTTTGCGATTAAGCTTTCTGCGCGCGTGATTAAGTTTTCAAGTGAATTCATGTTCTAACTGCCTATCTTATAGTTGACTAAGAAGGTGTGGGTATAATGTGAAATGCAAGGCGCAAGACAAAAATAAAACGCAGGCAGTACATAAAGTACGGCAAGTTTTATTTTTGTTGAAGCAACGACGCAGTTCACTCATAGGCATGCCTTATGAGCGATAATCCGCGTTGATTTTAACATAATCGTAACTAAAATCGCAGGTCCAAATCGTCACATTTTGCTTGCCACGATTCAGCACCACGCGCACTAAAATATCCGATTCTTTCATTATTGCAGCACCCTGCTCTTCCTTATAACTTGACGCTCGGCCGCCTTTTTCGGCCACCAACACATTTCCTAAATACAGCTCCATACTATTCACATCTAAGTCATCAATCCCAGCATAGCCAATGGCAGCTAAAATGCGGCCAAGGTTTGGGTCGGATGCAAAAAACGCCGTTTTAATCAGCGGCGAATGGGCAATCGCATAGGCTACTTTGCGACATTCTGCTTCGTCTTTTCCGCCTTCAACGGTGACTGTCATAAACTTAGTGGCACCTTCTCCATCACGCACTATTGCGCAAGCTAATTCAATGGCAACTTCGGTTAATGTGTCACGTAATAGCGCATAATCAACACTATCTTCCACGATTTCCACATTACCTGCTAAATTAGTCGCCATCATAATCAGGCTGTCATTGGTGCTGGTATCACCATCTACTGTGATGCAGTTAAACGACTTATTGACTGTATACTGAATAATCGCCTCAAGCGCAGCTTGGCTAACAGCGGCATCGGTAGCGATATAGCCCAGCATAGTCGCCATATTGGGGTGAATCATGCCACTACCTTTGCTGATGCCAGTAATCGTCACCGTTTTACCACCAAGCTGAATCTGCCGTGACGTGCCTTTGGCGACAATATCCGTCGTCATAATTGCTTCTGCTGCGTTCAGCCAGTTGTCTTCTTTTAAATTTTCAATCGCTGCGGGCATACCAGCAATCACCCTATCCACAGGCAATGGTTCTAAAATAACGCCAGTAGAAAACGGTAAGATTTGATTAGCTTGCAAGCCAAGCAAGCCGCCAAGAGCCTCGCAGCTTTGTTTAGCGCGATTTAGGCCATCGTCGCCAGTTCCGGCATTGGCGCAGCCTGTGTTAACCAGCAAAGCACGAATACCTTTAGTTTGCGCCAAGTATTCTTTGCACAAAATAACAGGTGCGGCGCAAAAGCGATTCAATGTAAACACACCTGCCACTCGGCTATTTTCAGCCAAAGTCATCACCAGCACATCTTTACGGTTGGGCTTGCGCACATGCGCTTGGGCAAAGCCCAATTGGACGCCCTTAACAGGCAATAGTGATGAGGCTTGTGGGGCAGACAACTTAACAGGCATAGCAAATTTCCATGATGAACGATGCTAATATTTTAGCGCATTTGCCGCTAAGGTTTTTTAGTTTTTTCATGTGCAATTTATCTTATGCTACACTCTTGTATTGATTAGCTAATTTTCATATATTAATTAATAAACTAATGTGCGATGCAAGAAAAACAACTACACATTCATATTGAAAAAATTAAGCTGCTATATAAGCACAGCTTAATTCCCGTTGTATTAAGCGGCGTAGCAGGCCTATTTTTGGTTGCAGCATTATGGTCTAGCGCAAATCATCAACACCTACTCATCTGGCTTGGCATTACACTGGCATTTGCGTGCATGCGCGTCATGCTAATCGCCAAGTTTCAGCGCAAAAACCCACAAGGCCAGGCCGTATTAAAATGGGAAAAGCCCTACGCAATTAGCTTGCTTATGGTGTTTTTGGTGTGGAGCTTAGGCCTTATTTGCATTATGCCTAAAGACAATCTCACCGCTGTATTTATTATAAATACATTTTCAATCGGCTTGGCTGGTGCAGCTATTTCTTGGTATAGCCCACTGCGTTACTTGCAAATGGCGACTATTTCGCTGGCATTAATCCCCATGATTGTGGTGCTTTTAACGCTTGAGCACGAAGAAGCTTTTTGGATAGGCATTGCCGCCTGCTGCATGTATGTGTCTTGCATGATTACCAGCGTGTTGCTGCAACGCACATTTAACGGCAATTTAGAGCTGGCTTATGATTTAGAGCAAGCGCGCATGCATGCAGAGAACATGGCCAGCACTGATGCGTTAACTGGGCTTAACAACCGCCGTGCTTTTTTTGATAAAGCGGCATCATTATTCGCCTACTGCAAACGCAACCAGCAGCCCATAAGCGCGCTGATGCTAGATATTGACCACTTTAAAATCATTAATGACACTTATGGTCACGCGGCAGGGGATGTTGCTTTGCGCAATTTGGCACAGTTACTTAAAACTAATTTGCGTGATTCGGATATTCCATGCCGATTTGGTGGTGAGGAATTTGCCGTTCTGCTGCCCAACACCAACGCGGCAGAGGCGATGGAGATGGCCAATTTACTCAAGAAAAGAATGATGGAATCCACAATTGCATTAGCTGATAATAACGCTCAATCGCTGACTGCCAGCTTTGGCGTAGCCGAACATGGCGAAACAGTAGAAGATTTGCTTAACCATGCCGACAAAGCGATGTATTGCGCCAAAAATAATGGCCGTAATTATGTGATGGCGTTTTGCCCAAAAACCATG
>JANXWL010000022.1 GCA_025351225.1 Methylotenera sp.
CACCAATAATTCGCCACAAGTGAGTTGGCACGATAGGCCACAACCAACAGAAGCCAGTTATGTGTCAAAAGGTGTGCCGCTTGAGCTCATGATTGATTTGGTCAATCGCTTAAATACCGAGCCGTGGTTTTGCCTGCCGCACCAAGCCAATGATGACTATATTAAGCAGTTTGCCAGCACTGTAAAAGCTAATTTAAAGCCCAGTTTACATGCTTGGGTAGAATACTCAAACGAAGTTTGGAATAGCGGTTTTGAACAAAATGCCTATGCCGCCAAGCAAGGGCAAAGTTTAAAGCTTGACGAGAACTCTTGGGATGCCTCTTGTAAATATACTGCTTATCGCTCATTGCAAATCTTTAATATTTGGCAGCAAGTATTTGGTGACAGTACACATTTTGTGCGGGTGTTAGCTGCACAAGCCGCATATTCTGGAGTGGCTGAGCAAGTTTTAAGTTTTGAGCAAGCCGCCAAACAAGCTGATGTATTGGCGATTGCCCATTACGTGGGCTTAAGCGTGCAACCCACTATTGTTGAGGGTTTAAGCGAGAGTATAGTGGCAGGGTGGAATTTAGATCAAGTATTCACGTATCTTAATAATATTGTTTTACCACAATGCGAGGCTTGGATCAGTGTCAACAAAAAAATCGCCGACAAATATGCACTTAAGCTAGTGGCTTACGAGGCAGGCCAGCATTTAGTGGGCTACGGAGGCGCAGAAAATAACGAAAAACTGACGCAATTATTGTTGCAAGCCAACGCAGATGGTCGTATGGGCGAGGTGTATGCAAAAAGTTTGGCCATGTGGCAGCGGCTAGGTGGCGATTTAATTTGCGCGTTTAATAGCGTTGGAACATGGTCAAAATGGGGCAGTTGGGGTTTGCTACAATACTATAATGATAAGCCAACGCCCAAATTTAAAGCGGTGATTGATTGGGCAAATGCACACGGGCAAAAAATGCTACTTTAATTTTTGAATAAACCATGAAAAACGAACGTGAAAATTTACTAAAAATTGCCCAAAAACTAATCGAAACTGGCCTTAATAAAGGCACAGCGGGTAACGCGAGTGTGCGCTGCGATGAAGGTTTCTTGGTAACGCCAAGTGGCATGGCTGTAGAGCATATGAACGCAGCCAGCATGGTGCAAATGGCTTTTGATGGCAGTTACGAAGCCGAGAAAATCCCTTCATCTGAATGGCGCTTTCATCGCGATATTCTAGCAAGTCGCACAGATGTGAACGCGATTATTCACACCCACAGCATGTTCGCCACTACGCTGGCGTGCTTGCACAAAGACATTCCGCCGTTTCACTACATGATAGCGGTTGTAGGCGGCGATAGCATTCGCTATGCGCCTTACGCGTTATTTGGCTCGCAAGCCTTATCTGATAACGCCTTGGCGGCTTTAATAGACCGCAAGGCTTGCTTGTTGGCCAATCACGGCATGATCGCGCTAGGGCGAGATTTAGACGATGCGTTGGCGGTGACGGTGGAAGTGGAAAATCTTTGTGAACAATATTGGCGAGCGTTACAGCTTGGTGAGCCGCATATTTTATCCGAAGCTGAAATGCGCGAAGTATTTCAGCAATTTAAGGGTTACGGTAAGTGGGCGATTTAGCGTTATCTCAACTCTAAACCAACTCTATCATTATCAATATATAGATAATTATTCTCAATTGATTCGAATAAAAAAGGTTCGCTATTCTTTGTTAAGCCTTTTGTTGCTAATGCTTTAATTTCTCTAGGTAAAATTAATCTTAGCCTGTCAAACTCACCCATATGAAATAGCTCATGCCAGTAATGAAACCTGAATAAATTTCTCGGGAAAATTTCAAGAAAAAATTTGGGTTTTATATTTACTGCGTAAAATTTTTCCTGCTGAAATTCGACTTCTTCATATTCGAAATAGTTGTTGTTTAGAAACTCTAATAGGCCAGAGTAATATCGTTTTGTTAAAGTTTTAAATAATTCATCATCATAAACATAGTTGTAATTGACAGGGTCGTAATATTTGCATTCAACTTGCTTATAAAGGTTATAGCTAACACAAGCAACATTAAATTTTGTGGGGATTTGTCCAGAGCTTGCTTGTGCCTTATGAACCGTCATATCTCCAGATGCTCCTGAGAAGCCTTTAGCTTCAATAGCAAAGCATGCATTTTTTGTATGTGCTAATAAGTCTGGTCGTTGTCCCAGAATAGGCATTCCTTTGACTCTCATTGCTGCTTCGTAGTTTACAGTTAATAAACTACCATCTATTTTTTTTGATAAGAAGTCTGCTATTGCTTTGCCTGCAAGGTTGGAAAACTGACCCTTTTCAGTAGGGTCGGATAACTGAATAGGTGGCTCGGAAAATCTACCATTATAAAATTCAGTTCGTTTTAGGTAGGAGCTGTAATGTAAAAACATTGATATTACGCGTATAAATTTCTTAGGCGAAGGAGCTCCTTGACCAGAAAAAGCTAAATGTTTTGCAAACGCCAAACGAGATAAGCTGTAAGATTGATTGCTTAGAGTGCCGTGGGTATCCTTATATTCAACGGAAAGTTGCATTTATTAAACCTTGATTTGAGGTGTAAATTTTAATATTTCTTTTCGGTCTTTCATTGTGATTGCACTGCCTTTACGGTAAAATTTACTTCCGTCTGTAATAAATCTTGTAAAGCCTTTTCATGACCAAATATGTATTCGTAACCGGCGGTGTTGTTTCCTCTCTTGGTAAAGGCATAGCGGCAGCGTCGCTCGGGGCTATTCTTGAGTCGCGTGGTATCAAGGTCACCATGCTCAAGCTAGACCCTTATATTAACGTTGACCCTGGCACCATGTCGCCATTCCAGCATGGTGAGGTATTTGTGACCGATGACGGTGCAGAAACCGACCTCGATTTAGGTCATTACGAGCGTTTTATCAGCAGCAAAATGGCCAAGCGAAACAACTTTACCACGGGCCAAATTTACGAAACGGTGATTAAAAAAGAACGT
>JANXWL010000072.1 GCA_025351225.1 Methylotenera sp.
GGCATGTCGTACACATAATCCATCTCTTTTGTCGTCAACGGAATCGGCGGTGGGTTCAGCCACACTTCGCGATCGCCATGTTTTTGCACTAAGGCGCGCGCATTGCCAGGGTTGGCTTCCAAATGTAAAACACGTGAAGCGTGAGCGTATAAAATCGGGTCTTTTGAAACCTCTTCGTAATCGGGCAAGCGCACAACCTGTTTTGTTCTATCGGGCTTGCTGCGGTCGGCTTTTGGCTTGCGTACAATTTCGATGGCTTTTGTGCCTTCTGGTAAAGCTGGTTTTGCGCTTGCTGATTGCTCCGCACAACTGGCATCTGCTTTGCCCCCAGATGTTGAAGGTGAAGCCATTTCATAAGGGTCAATCGCTTTATCAATCGTGCCTGGGCGGTCTAACTTGGTGCTTTCAATCTCGTCCCAACCTTCGGGGATGGCTTTGCGTAAAAACGCGGTGCCGCGAATATCTTGAATATCCGCCACTTTTTCGCCTTTAGCAATGCGGTGGCTTAACTCAACCAACGCGCGCTCTGCATTGCCATACAGCAAAATATCGGCTTTAGAATCCACCAAAATACTGCGGCGAACCTTGTCACTCCAATAATCGTAATGCGCAATACGGCGCAAACTCGCTTCGATACTACCAATCACAAGCGGCACCTGACTATACGCCTCACGGCAGCGTTGCGAGTAGACCAAAACCGCTCTATCTGGCCGCTTATTAGGCGCAGCATCTGGCGTGTAGGCGTCATCACTACGAATTTTGCGGTCTGCGGTATAGCGATTCACCATGCTATCCATATTGCCAGCGGTGATACCAAAATATAAATTCGGCTTGCCAAGCGCTTTAAACGCTTTGGCATCTTGCCAATCGGGCTGCGCGATAATGCCAACACGAAACCCTTGCGCTTCAAGCAATCGCCCTACTAGCGCCATGCCAAAGCTCGGGTGATCGATATAGCAATCGCCCGTAATCAGAATAATATCGCAAGAATCCCAGCCCAATTCGTCCATCTCGGCGCGACTCATCGGTAACATTTTGGCCGTGCCAAAGCGTTTCGCCCAATACGGGCGATAGGTGTGAATGGGTTTTGCTAGGTTATTGGTGTAAATTTCCACAATAGAATGACGTTAAGACTAAGCCGCGCATTGTACGCATTTTGTATTAAATTACAAGGACTTATGCTTGTTATTTTGTGAAAATCTTGCTAACCACGCTTAGCCTAAAACTTCGACATAACCTTCATTTTTCAAGATGACTAAAATTGCGTCTACCTCTTGCAAACTGGGGTTACATTGCTTAATGTCGTCGGATGACTTTACGCCATCAACAAGTTTTAAATATTCACGAAACTTCAACTGCAAGCCTTGTATTCGGAGCGCAGCCTCTTCAACACCTTTTAACGTTTTTTTATAAACAGTACTCATAACATTGATCACTTCCCATGAAATTGATGTTCTGATTTTTTATATTCGTTACTATTTTGTTATAGCTTACACCAATTTTATAGGTTAAAGTTGAACCATGAAAACGCAAACAATTTATACGATATCTGGACTTACTTGCAACAATTGCGTTGCCAAAGTAAAAGCAGCATTAACGCCTCTAGCAGATGAGGTAGAGGTGTCGCTAAAACCGCCATTGGTAAAACTTACAGGTCAAAAAGATAGTCTTGAAGCTTTGAATAGAGTGTTAAAAAATATTGGCAATTACCAAATTAGCCCCGAGATTAAAAGTCAGCCACTAGCAGCTGATTCCACAGCATTAACGATTGCTAACTACAAGCCCTTAATTTTAGTATTTGCTTATATTTTATTGGTAACTTTAGCGGCAGAGTATAGTGCTGGCGAGTTTAATTGGCATCGCTTTATGCCACATTTTATGGCAGGCTTTTTCTTAGTATTCTCGTTTTTTAAGCTACTCGATTTGCGCGGCTTTGCCAGCAGCTACAGCATGTACGATTTGCTTGCCAAAAAATCGCATGCCTATGGGCTCATTTACCCCTTTATAGAGCTTGGCCTAGGTGCGGCGTATTTGCTGGCTTACAAGCCGATGCTTACCAATGCAGTTACCTTGCTTGTGATGGCGTTTTCAAGTATTGGCGTAATAATGGCGGTAATGAACAAGCAAAAAATTAAGTGTGCTTGCCTTGGCACAGGTTTTAATCTGCCAATGACAACCGTCACCATTATTGAAGATTTGCTGATGGCGGGCATGGCGGCTTGGATGTTGGTCTACCAAGTGTTGTAGAAAGTTGAGTAACGGTTACTATCAATTTACAACTGGCCGCGTGGCCGCTATTGAGGGCGACTGTCCTTTTCCGCCCTTAAGCCAAGCCTTAAGCGAGCCCAATGGCTTAATTGCGATAGGTGGCGATCTATCCGCCACTCGACTTTTAAGCGCATACAAGCAAGGTATTTTCCCATGGTTTAATACGGGCGAACCCATTATGTGGTGGAGCCCAAATCCGCGTATGGTATTGTTTCCCAATGAGTTGAGAATTTCAAGCTCGCTAAAAAAAACGCTTAAAAACAATGTCTTTGAAACCCGCATTAATACTAGCTTTGAAGCAGTTATTACTGCATGCAGCAAAACGCCACGATTTAATAAAAATGGCAGCCAAGCAGGCGCCCACGAATCCAACACATGGATTACAGACGAGATGATTGCAGCCTATTGCGAGTTGCACGCGCAAGGCAATGCGGTTTGCGCAGAAAGCTGGCTAAACGGTAAGCTGGTTGGTGGCTGTTATGGCGTTAAAATTGGCCACATGTTTTATGGCGAAAGTATGTTTCATACCGTAACCGATGCCAGCAAAGTGGCATTTGTGCATTTGGTTAGTCACTTGCAAAATCAACAAGTTGACATGATTGATTGCCAAATGAAAACACCACTATTAGCAAACTTTGGCGGGCACGAAATAGATCGCGAAGAATTCATGCAAAATTTGCTGAAATTGACAGCACAAATTTGATAGAATTACTAATATGAGTTTGGCTATCAAATTATGACTTTACCCAGCGAACCAGCGTTACACAAACTGCAGTTTTACGTCACCACGCCGTATGCTTGCGGTTATTTGCCTGATAAGCTTGCGCAAAGTTTAATCGCCACGCCGCATCATTTGGTCGATGCCAATATCTATAGCGGCTTGATTCAACAAGGCTTTCGGCGCAGTGGTAAATTTGCTTACAGGCCACATTGCGAAAACTGTAACGCCTGCACCCCCGTGCGCGTTGTGTTGCGTGATTTTGTGCCAAATCGTAGCCAAAAGCGTGCCTACAAACAACATGCCGATTTAAGCGTACACGTGATGCCATTAGGCTATGTTGAGAGTCATTTTTCGCTTTACACCAGTTACCAAGCGGCGCGCCACCCAGATGACATTTTAAAAAAACAAGCCGAAGCACACCGAACTGCACAAATTCAAAATGAGTCTGACGAATATCGCCATTTTTTGTGCCAAAGCAATGTAGAAAGCCTCATGGTGGAGTTTACCGACGCGAACGACCAAGTCAAAATCGTCAGCGTCATCGACATGGTAGCTGACGGCATATCGGCTGTGTATACATTTTACGATACCGCAGAAACCAAGGCCAGCTTTGGCACGTATTCCATTATGTGGCTAATTGAATGGACAAAACTGCTCGGCCTGCCCTATTTTTATTTGGGCTACTGGATTGCCGACAGCAAAAAAATGGCCTACAAACAAGCCTTTAAGCCACAAGAAAAGTTGATAGATGGTGA
>JANXWL010000119.1 GCA_025351225.1 Methylotenera sp.
GGCCGTTTGCACACAGATGTGCCGAGCGATTGGTGGATTGTGATTGCAGATGTGATTGGCTCTACTAAGGCCATTGAAGCAGGTGCGTACAAAAACGTGAACACGGTAGGCGTGGCGTGTATTGCGGCGGTTGTGAACGTAGATCGTACAATAGACTTACCATTTATATTCGGCGGCGATGGTGCAACTTTTGCCGTTCCAAATGTGTTACGTGAGCCTGTAATTGTTGCCCTGCGCGCCGCACAAAAACTGGCACGTGAAAGCTTTGGCCTAGATTTACGGGTGGGGTTAATTCAGGTAAGTGAATTAATTAAAGAGAATTATTGGGTTAAATTAGGCAAGGTACGTATGTCGCAATACATTACCCAGCCAGTATTGTCAGGCCGTGGCTGGGAGGAAGCAGAGCGACGGGTGAAAGCACCAAACGGTCATGGCATTATTAGGGTGAATGAATTTGAGGGTGAAATCAATGGTAGTTTTGAAGGTTTTGAATGTCGCTGGCAAAATATACCGAGCTTTCAAGACCATAAATTATCGCTACTAGTAACGGCCATTTCTGCAGAAGCTGACGTAAACTTTGCCACCTATCAACGTGTGCTACAAACTATTCAATCTATCTATGGCGATGTAACGCAATATCATCCTTTGCGTGAAATTAGCATGCAACTTACATTTAACCCGCGCCTGCTAAGCCATGAGTGGCGAGCGCGTAGCGCACACTTGAACATTAAAAAGCGTATTAGTTATTTTTTAAATTTACTATTTTTAAACGCGGCAGGCCGCTATATATTCTCACGCAAGCTTGATACTAAAGCGGTTAAGTGGAGTCAATATAAGTCTGATTTGGTTGAAAATTCTGATTTTCGTAAGTTTGACGGTATGCTACGAATGGTGATGGATGGCAAAAATACCCAAGCAGCAGCTTTGCAATCTTATTTAGAAGGTGAATATCGCCAAGGTAAGCTGGTATATGGCATGTATAAATCGCGTGAGGCACTTTTAACTTGCATTGTTGAGTCGTATAACGGCAAACATTTACATTTTGTAGATGGCAGCGATGGCGGTTATGCCCTGGCTGCCAAAGAGTTAAAACAGCGTATGTCATTGGCTTTAGCTACTTAACGTTAAAACCTGCTCTCGCGCGCAAACAGCGCAGCTACCCGTTCAAAAACTGCTGGCAACCAAGCTTAGGCTGAGGTTCCAATTTTTACATTGGATAAGCATGACAAGCCAATCTAAATCCTTAGACATTTGTTGAACCACATTTATTTAAGTATTGTGTGGTTGCAACAAAGTAGGCTCGCTGATATTGTTAGCACAATCATGATTGCAAGCGGAGATGCTGAGTTGGATAATTTAAATTGGTTAGATAGCTTTCCACCTTTGTTGGCTTTAGAGGCTAGCGCGCGCGATATTTTAACGAAATCTGCCCGTATTGTAGAGGCGCCTATTGGCACGATTGGTTATCGCGAAGGTGGTGCCTGTGGGGCATATGTAATGCGGCTTGCAGGGCAATCGCGGGTGTATAAAATGTCGTCAAGCGGGCGTGAGATTTTGCTGTATCGCGTGGCCGCGGGTGAAACCTGCGTGATTACGACGACTTGCTTACTGGGCCACAGCAATTATCCTGCGTCTACGATTGTAGAAGAAGCGATTCGTGATGTGATTATTCCATCAAGCGCGTTTAATCAGATGATGATTGATTCTGCGGTATTTCGCACTTTTGTGATGACCAATTATGGCGCGCTGATTACTGATTTAATTGTACTGTTAGATGAAGTAGCATTTCACAGCTTAGATGCGCGTTTGGCTAAATTATTGCTAGATGCCAATAGTGAAACCATTAGCCGTACACATCAACTAATGGCGGATGAGCTTGGCACCGCGCGCGAAGTGGTTAGCCGCCAACTTAAGCGATTTGAACAAAAAAGCTGGGTGCAACTAGGGCGTGGCCATGTAGAGATTAGCAATCGAGCAGCATTGGAAAAATTAGCCAATAGTTAGCGTTATGATGTGACGATAAGGGAGTGGATGATGCAAGCCGACACAACCAATATTAAGCAAAATAATCAGGATGTTGCATTAAGCTTTAATGCTGTTTTTCAGCAAGAGCTTAATACGCTTATTCGTCCTAATCATGATAATCAAAAAAAACTTCCTGATGATTTAATTGGCCTCGCTTTTTCTGGTGGCGGTATACGCAGTGCGACATTTAACCTTGGCGTGCTACAAGCCTTGGCTAATGCTAACTTACTGAATAAAATAGATTATTTGTCGACAGTTTCGGGCGGTGGCTATGTCGGTTCATTTTTTACCTCCATGTTCGCGCGACCTAAGCAGGACGGTAGTTGCAACACGATTGATGATGTACAAGAAAAGCTGCGTACAGATAACAAGTTAAATGGTCAAGAAGCTGCCGAGATTGGCTTTTTACGCCAATACAGCAATTACCTCACACCAAAAATTGGGCTTTCTACCGATGCATTTGCGGCTATTTCAGTGTGGTTTACCAACACATTGCTAAATCAAGTTGTGCTCGTTAGTTTTTTAATGGCACTTAGCGCATCAGTTTTTTGGCTGAATCAATGGCTTTTAAAAATGCCAAGCACTGGTGTGTGGCCATTGTGGGCTGGCAGCGCAATGATGTTGTTGACAGGTATTGCTGTTTTGTTTGAGTCTAAATTCTTTGATACCCAATTCTTCGACAAGCCATTTTTCAAGAAACTAACCCAATTTTCCCGCTGGCAAAACACGCTTGCTGTGGGCATGGTAGGTGCAATTATATTCTCATGGGGACTTGTTCCTATTTGGCAATCAAAGCCTAAAGCATGGTGGTTTATTGATTTTAGTGAACAAATTTCTGCGTATTGGCTTATTTTGCCAAGTGTGGTGTTAATCATTTCGCTTATCATTGTTGCGGGTATTGGATTAGCAGGGCGACGATTGGGTCGTGTAAGCATTAGCTCGTTTATGCGCGAGTGGTGGGGGCGACTTGGTGGAGTCACCTTATTTTTAGCTTGTGCTTGGTTACTAATGCTGGTTTGCATGTTGTACTTACCGCTTAAGCTTAGCACTTGGCTAGGTACCAATCCATTTCAATCTGCTTCATTCTCACTTGCAGGCGCGTGGGCAGCTTTGACATGGCTTGCTGTTCATTTGGGCAATAGTGCTTCAACCAATGGCCTGCAAACTAACAAACTCAAAGAAAAGGCTAGTATTTTACTGCCTTGGTTAGTGATTATAAGCTTAGTTGTGCTGGTGAGTTTAGCCACTCATGCCGCAACACTTTACTGGTTTAATTATGCATATAGCCATACATTATTCTGGTCATTGGCTATCTGGTTATTATTTTCTTTGCGCGTTGATGCGAATATATTCTCACAACATTACTTTTATCGTAATCGGCTCACACGTGGCTATTTAGGCGCAACACATAACCCACGCAACCCTAATGTGTTTACAGGGTTTGACGAGAGTGATGATATTGAGTTTAGGTTATGTAAACATAGGCCTTTGCACATTGTGAACACTGCACTTAATTTAACCAGCACTAAAAACTTGGCTTGGCAGCAACGCAAAGCAGCTTCGTTTGCCTTTACACCGCTTTATTGCGGCTTTGAGTTTCCTGATAAAACAGGTGCTTACAGGCCAACTGAAAAGTTTACCAACCCATACGGTGGCGTAAAATTGGGCAGCATTATGGCGGTAAGTGGCGCGGCGGCCAGCCCTAATATGGGTTACCACTCATCACCAGCAGCAGCATTTTTATTAACAGTATTTAATGTGCGGCTAGGGCGCTGGTACGGCAACCCATTGTTAGATAAAAAAGATCTTTTGGGTAATCCCATTTGGCAAAGACAAAGCCCAATCATTGGCTTTTTTAGCTTAATTAAAGAATTGTTTGCAAAAACCAAAGAAGGTGACCGCTATATTTATTGCTCTGATGGCGGGCATTTTGAAAACTTAGGTATTTACGAGCTGGTACGCCGCCGCTGTAAGCTAATTATTGCAGTAGATGTGGGGCAAGATGAACATGATAAGTTTGAAGATTTAGGCAACGCAATTCGAAAATGCCAAGTAGATTTGGGTGTGCAAATCGATATGCGTATTGATACGGTGCGCAAAGATCCAGTAACAGGTTTATCGCCGAAACATTATGCACTGGGCAATATCACTTACCCAGCAAATGGACAGAAAGATTTTGAGCAAGGCGTGTTGATTTATATTAAAAGCTCGCTTACTGGCGACGAGCCAGCCGATATTCAAAACTTTAAAAAAGAAGAACCTGCATTTCCGCATCACAGCACGGTTGACCAGTTTTTTGATGAAAAACAATTTGAAAGCTATCGCCATTTGGGTAAGCTGGTGATGGAATCAACTCTTAGCGAGTTGGCGATTGAAAAAGCTTTAGCACAGGTTAATGTTGGTGTTGGCCAAAATTACAAGGCCATAATTAAATCGACTAAAACTACAACTGGTACTGCTAGCCTGCCTGCTTTAGCGACTAACTTGCAAACCTTGGTTAAAAAATTACGCAAGCAAGCTAAGACTCAAATTGATCACTCGAAAGCGCAAAATAAACCACTCAATGCTGCAACTGAGCGCGCAAAAGTATTAAACGCACTAGATGAAAAAGCAAAAAATTTAGTCAACTAAAATTAATCACTTAAAATCGCGCACCCATTTTGCAGGTTTCTTTAGCGGGGTTTTCGGCTGTCATCAATTTTTCATCGGCAGTTTCAATCTTACTGAGCTTTTTTGCATCTGGCATCTCTGCAAGTTTGCAATTGATACATTTGCCTTTGGCTTCGTCGTAGCCTTTAATCGCCTCTAAGCCTTTAACGTCGGTCATAATGGTTTCATCTAAAACTGCCTCGCCCATTTTTGCGCCAGTAATGTCGGCTCCTGTTAAATCCGCCTTGCTAAAATCTGCGCGGAATAAATCAGTGTTGCGTAAGTTAGCACCTCTAAAATCGGCAAATTTAAAGTTGCTGCGGTTAATATCTGCACCCTCAAAATTGGTATTTGCAAACTTGCCACCAATCGCATCAAAGCGCATCGCGCCCATCGGTTGGTTGCCAATATCTAGACCAAAACGGCCTTTTTTAACCATGGCGTTAGCCATATTTACACTGCCTAGCGTACCTATCATGCGGGCGTTAGTAAGGTTTGCACCTTCAAAATTGGTTTTATCGAAAATCGCTTGGAAAATTGTGGCGTTGGTTAAATTGGTTTTGCTTAAATCTGCGTTTTCTAGGCGGGCAAGGTTTAAATAGGCTCCTTGTAGATTTGCGCCGCTTAAATTTGCGCCCATTAGCTCTGCACCAAAGAAGCTCACATTTTGCATATTGCAATGGCTTAAATTCATGCCGTTAAACACCAAATAACCCGCATCTTTATTGCTTAAATCGCAGGTTTTACTGTTGATTTGTTTAAGTGCGTTGGCCTGGGTAATTTTTTCGCGCTCTGGTTCAGCATTTTTAGCATAAAAAATTGAGGCTTTATCAATCATGGCTTGCGGATCGAATAAAAACGAATCGCGCGCGCCCTCATTACTAAAGCAATAGGTTTTGCCTTTGTACACCTCGTTAATATCACATTTGGTTGCGTGGAACGTGCCTCGCGACAGACCATTTGTGCAGTTGTCACCAAATTCGCCATGTACTTGTGGGGCGGCAAATGCTATGGCGCTATATAGCAAGGCTATGCTTGCAACTGTATTTGTTATATTTTTCATTATTGACTCCAAGTTTGGGCTACTTTTAATAGCAAATAAACTGAGTATATGCGCTTTAGCAGCACACACAGTAATTCAGGTCACACAGTAGATAATATAAGCCACACTGTATTACTTTATGATTGTATTAGTCGCAAAGCATTCAATTTTCTTACAAATATTTGGCAAATACTTGGCAAAAATTAAATCAATTGTAAAGCTAAGTAAAATCATGAGTTACAGTTTATTAACAATTCGCCGTCATCAAACTAAAACTTGCCTCGTTAATCGCTCATCTGCACGACATTATTGTTAACAAAATTGCAGACATTTTGAGGAGATTTAAAAATGCGTAACAAATTATTATTAGGTTTAATGACAGCGACAATGGCATTGCCAGGCTTAATTAACACTGCCTATGCAGATGATAATTATGATGACCGCGCCCGTGTTATTTCAGTAACACCACAATTACAGCGCGTAAACAACCCGCGCCAAGAGTGTCATACAGAATATGTGCGCGAAAGTTATTATGAAAATAATGATCGTTCTTTCGGCGGTGCAATTATCGGCGGTATTGCTGGTGGTTTATTGGGCCACACAGTAGGTCGCGGTAACGGTAAAGTGGCGGCCGCCGCAGTGGGTGCTGGTGTTGGCGCCATTGTAGGTGACCGAGTCGATAATGACCGTGGTTATGGTAATCGCGGCCGAGAGCGTGTTGAATCGCGCCCAGTTGATCGTTGTGTGACTGTTGATAACTGGAGCCAAGTGCCTGCAGGTTATTTGGTGAACTATGAGTATAACGGCCGTCAATATTCAACCGTAACCGATAACGACCCTGGCCGTTTTATACCAGTGAGCGTGCAAGTTAGGCCAAATGGACACGTGTCACAAGTAAGTTATAACGATGATGACAACGACCGTAAAGGCTGGAACAGAGGTGAACACCGTGGTTGGGATAAAGACCATCATAACGACCATGACCGCAATTACTGGTAATTTGTAGTAGTTAGTTTAAAAGCCGCGCCAAGCAATTGGGGCGGCTTTTTTATTGGGTGTCATTGCCCAAACCTAAATAAAATAGTATCGATGCTAAAATAGCATTAATGCTTACTTTTATCAAAAATCTATTTTCACCACAAAAACAAAACGCTGCTTTGGCCTGGCAACAAGCAGGCAATAACGCTGGCAGCGCATATTGGTTATATGCCGCACCTGTGCACTTGGTATTACAGCGCGATAGTTTTAGCCTTGCCGCACCAGTGCCTTTGCTTTTAGAAAGTAATGAAAGTGACGTGCTAACAAGTGCATTAAATAAGCACTTTGATGCAGATGGTTTAATGTTTTTTTGGCATCAAAATACGTGGTTTTTAAGCCTAAAAACTAACCCTAATATACAAACAACAGCGCCACAAGGTGTTGTTAATAAAGATATTAACGCTTTTTTACCAATAGGTGAGGGCGCAATGCAATGGGCAAAATTTCAAAACGAAATTCAAATGCTTTTATTTGATCATCCTATAAACTTAGCACGCGAAGCCAAGCGCTTGCCAGCCATTAACAGTGTTTGGTGTTATGGACTGGGTACTATCGAAAATAAAAATGCAAATTAAGCAACGCCAATACGATACCAAAATCGCCAATGACATGGTTGAGCAAGGTGTAAACCCGCTACTCGCTAGGCTTTACGCGGCGCGAGGCGTGGTTGAAAAAAGTGAGTTAGAAACATCACTCGCGCAAATCATTCCGCCAGAGCAACTCACCAATAGTGGTGAAATGGCCAAGTTGCTGGCCGATGCGATTGCTGCAAACAAAAAAATACTGGTGATTGGCGATTACGATGCCGACGGCGCAACGGCTACGGCCGTAGCAGTAAAAGGCTTAAAAAGTATGGGTGCAAATGTCGATTTTTTAGTACCTAATCGCTTTGAATATGGCTACGGTTTAACGCCCGAAATTGTCGTACTTGCAGCGACTTTAAGTCCTGACGTTTTAATTACCGTCGATAACGGTATTGCTAGTGTGGATGGCGTAGCAGCCGCAAATTTACTGGGCTTGCAAGTACTCATTACCGATCACCATTTACCTGCCGATACTACGCCAGCTGCGGCTTGCATCGTGAATCCAAATCAACACGGCTGCACATTTAAAAGCAAAAATCTGGCAGGTGTGGGCGTGATGTTTTACGTGCTGTTAGCCTTGCGGGCAGAGTTGCGAAATCGTGGTACATTTATTGATAAACCCGAACCCAATTTAACTGAATTACTCGATTTAGTTGCACTTGGCACAGTGGCGGATTTAGTGAAATTAGATGCCAACAACAGAATCCTTGTCGAGCAAGGTTTGCGTAGAATTCGGGCGGGTGCTGGTTGTGCAGGCATTAGCGCGCTACTAAAAATTGCAGGAAAATCACCAGAAAAAGTCACCGCACAAGACTTTGGATTTGCTGTTGGGCCACGCTTGAATGCGGCTGGCAGGCTAGATGATATGCGACTTGGTATTGCTTGCTTGCTGGCAGAAACTGAGGCTGACGCGTTGCAAAAAGCGCAAACATTGCACGAGCTGAATATGGAACGTCGCAATATTGAGGCCGACATGCAAGATAGCGCAATGGCTACTTTAGAGTCGATTGAAGTGACAGAAAATTTTAGCCTAAGTATTTATAATGCCGATTATCACCAAGGCGTGATTGGCATTTTGGCCTCGCGCCTGAAGGAAAAGTATCATCGGCCAACCATTGTCTTTGCTGATACTGGAGATGGTCAAGATTTTAATAAAATAGTAAAAGGTTCTGGCCGTTCTATTGCCAGTTTTCATCTGCGCGATGCGCTCGATTTGGTCACCAAACGCCATCCGCAACTTATCATCAAATTTGGCGGTCATGCCATGGCGGCTGGCTTAAGCATTAAACAGGCCGATTTTGACGATTTTCAAGCTGCGTTTGAAGCCGTTGCGCGCGAGCTTTTAACTGACGCCGATTTACAGGCTGTAATCGAAACCGATGGCAGCTTAAACGCCGTTGAAATGAACCTACAAACTGCACAGATGCTGGCTGTGCAAGTGTGGGGGCAAGGGTTTGCACAACCCATTTTTTGCGATACTTTTAAAGTGATTAACCAGCGCACTTTAAAAGAAAAACACCTAAAACTAATTCTAGAAAAAGATGCAAAACGTTTCGATGCTATTTATTTTAATTGTATCGACAATTTAAGTGAATCAGTAAACGTGGTTTATATGCTAAATGTCAATGAGTATAAGGGCTTGCAGACGCTGCAGTTACAGATAAAATATATTTCGTTGGTTTAACATGAATTTTATCAATTAGATAAGGCTAAATACTATGGAAAAGCACAGGTTAGAAGCTTTTAGCGATGGTGTCATCGCCATTATTATCACTATTATGGTGCTAGAGATGAAAGTACCGCATGGCAGTGATTTTGCCTCATTAAAACCA
This sequence comes from Methylotenera sp., assembly GCA_025351225.1. GTDB lineage: Bacteria > Pseudomonadota > Gammaproteobacteria > Burkholderiales > Methylophilaceae > Methylotenera_A. The sequence goes on from JANXWL010000119.1 coordinate 9,171, forward strand.
TTAATACCCGTGTTTCTAAGTTATGTACTGAGCTTTGTGTATGTGGGTATTTACTGGAACCACCACCATCATATGTTGCAAACCGCTAAGCACGTCACGGGCGGTATATTGTGGGCTAATTTACATCTACTTTTTTGGCTGTCATTGTTTCCGTTTGTCACGGGTTGGATGGGCGAGAATCACTTTGCAGCGATGCCGCTGGTATTATATGGTTGCGTGTTATTGATGGCTGCAATTTCTTACTGGATTTTGCAGAAAACAATCATTGCGAATCAGGGTGAAAATGCATTATTGGCAAAAGCTTTAGGGCGAGATATTAAAGGTAATTTATCACCATTACTTTATCTCGCGGGTGTTGTGGCAGCGTTTTACTCGCCAATGCTTTCAGGCATGATTTATGCCGCAGTTGCCTTGATATGGTTAATTCCAGATAGTCGCATTGAACGTGTTATTGGAAATTGAGGCGACTATTTCGTTGGTTTGGTTTGTATTAAGTGGCTTAACTAGGGATAAATAGATATGGCTACAGTTAGAGAGTATTTTGATACAGATGCAAAAAGACTTAATGGTGAGACAGCCTGGAAGATGAATGGTGTTGGAATAAATCAACACATGGTTCTTGGAAAAATATCTTATTGTTTTGAAGAAAACGCTAAGTATTGGTCTTTTTTCTTTCCTGAGGAATCAAGTACAGTTTGTGTGGAAAATGTGCTGAACATGACTGATACCGCACAGTGCATCATTCCAGAAGAGGTTCCTATATCTCAGATAGTAGGTTTTGCTGATAGTCCTGAGCGTCATCCATTAGAGTCATTTAAATTTACTGGTCGGATTTATTTATATATTGATGCAGAGTTGAGTCCTGAAGTAAATGAATATATAGTCAACGCTGGAACCAAGCTTGGGTTTAGTGTAATGATCCGAGATAGGGTATATGTGAAAAAATGTTCCGAATTGACCAAGCCACTTGCATTTATATCGCACGATTCTAGAGATAAAGACTCTTTTGTTCGTGAGTTGGCATTTGAGATGTCAACACGTTTATGCTCAGTCTGGTACGATGAATACTCGCTTAATGTTGGGGATAGTCTTCGAGAAAATATCGAACGAGGGTTAAAGGAAGCAAAAAAATGCATTGTTATACTTTCCCCAAACTTTCTTTCTAATGGGGGTTGGACAAAAGCAGAGTTCGATTCAATATATACTCGTGAGATTCATGAGAGAACTAACGTAATTCTTCCTGTGTGGCATAACGTAGGGAAAAATGAGGTTTATGAGTACAGTCCTCGACTTGCTGATAAGGTTGCTTTGTCATCCTCACTTGGGGTGAAAGATTTGGCAAAAAAATTGGTTGATGCAATCAATAAGTAGCCCATTTTTATATTGGGCTACCTAGCCTGCCAAGCCACAAAAACCCTTGTTTAAAGCCCAGACTTTAATTTAGTAAATGCCCTTGTCATGACTCTGCGCGTGCCATTGCTGCGCACTTGGTAAAACTGCGCTTTATTGCTTAAGTATTCATTTGGTGGAAACGCGATTTTGTTGGCAAGTACGTCTGGGTCTATATATTTACGCGCTGCCAAATTGGGGCTGGTAAACATGGTGTAGTTGGTAATTTCTGCCTGTACTTGTGGGCGTAAGATGTAATTTATCCATAGCAGCGCATTTTCACGGTGCGGTGCATCCACAGGTATCATCATTGATTCAAAGCCAAATTGCATACCATTGGGTGGCAATGGCGCTTCTATGCGGATACCATTTTTAGCTTCTTTGGCTTTCAAAGCTGCGTTATTAAAATCGCTACCATAACCCAGCGCCACGCAAATATTGCCTACAGCCAAATCGGTAATATGGCCGTTGTAGGTGAAAAGCTTAATGTCTTTTCGCACTTTCTGCATCATATCTGCAGCCAGTTTGTAGTCTGCTGCATTACTACTAAAAGCAGGTTTGCCTACGTAAATAAGCGCGGATGGGAACACATCGCTGGCGCTATCTAAAATGGAAATGCCACATTTTTTAAGTTTTGATGTGTATTTTGGGTTAAATGCTAAGTCAAAAGGGTTGGCTGGAATTGGCTCTGAGCCAAGCGCTGCTTTTACTTTATCCACGTTATAACCAACACTCACCGAGCCACCTAACCAAGGCACCATATATTGGTTTCTTGGGTCAAGTTTCGCCATTTGTTGCATCACTGCTGGGTTTAAATTGCTCCAGTTAGTGAGTTGCTTGCGGTCTAGCTTTTGCACCTTGCCGCCATCTATCATAATGCGGCCAAAGTC
>JANXWL010000200.1 GCA_025351225.1 Methylotenera sp.
TATTGCAAATAAATAGTATAAATTGGTTGATAATCGTAGCTGTCGGTTTGCTCGGCTATATGCGCTAGTTTTGGTAAATCGGCAATCACTTTGCTTAGCCTTAACGGTGACAAAGCCACAATCACATGGCTGGCATCAAACTTTGCTTCTTTTGTATGCACGGTATAGCCATTTTGATTATAGCTGATACTTTTAACGCGTTGATTAAGGCGCACGCTGCCCTGCCTTGCGCTAACGTAGCGCAAAATAGGCTGCGAAAATAATCGGGACAAGTCTAATTTCGGCAACAAAAAATCGCTGTTATGTTTGCTTTTAAACGTATCTTTAAGCACATTTAAAAATATTTTACTGCTGGCAATTTTAATGGGCGTGTTGAGTGCGGCTAGGCAAAGCGGTTCCCACAGCAAATCAACAACCTTTTTAGATTGTTGATTTTGTTGAAAAAAATCAGCTAATGGCATGTCGACCGCAAGTTGATAGCGGCTTTTTTTAAGGCGCAACATAAACTGGATTACCGCCACACGTTCGCGCCAACTTAAGCCAGCGCACGTTATAAATCCAACTAGCTGATTTAATGGTGTAGGCAACCAGCTGGGCGTTATGAGATTAAATGCAGTTTTATTGCCATCGCGTTGACCCATATCGAGTTGCTGAATGTTTAGCGGCATGCGCAAAAACGCCTCTTTCTCGCTAACGCCAATTTTTTCGAGCAGTTTTAGCGTTTCGCGGTACGCACCTAATGCAATATGCTGGCCGTTATCTAACTGAATCACTTGGCTATTGTATTCAATCGCTACGCTACGCGCACGGCCACCCATGTGTGCTGCTGCGTCGAGTAAGGTTACTTTGATATTACGCTGCGCTAAACTAACAGCGGCGGCCATGCCAGCCATGCCGCTGCCTATAATAACGACATGCTTACGCATATTTAAAATAGGTTTTAGCTGCTAGCATTAGCTTACGCAAAGGCGGAATTGAGGTTTTGTTATTGAGCACTTTTTCAGCGCTATCGGCTTTAATTTCGCGCAACAAAGTGCGATAAATCGCCGCCATCATTAGGCCAACGCGTTGCGGTTTGGTGTCTTCTGGCGGCAGCTCGCGCAAGGCTTTGTCGTAATAAGTCTCGGCACGTTCTATTTGGTACTCCATTAGCTCTTTTACGGCAGGCGATTCGCGGCTTTGTAAAATATCTTCCTCGGTAACTTTTGCTTTTTTGAGTTCGTCTAAAGGCAAGTAAATACGGCCTCTGCGAGCATCTTCTCCAACATCACGAATAATATTAGTCAGCTGAAATGCCATGCCTAAATCGTGCGCATATTTAAGTGTTTTGCGGTTTTTAAAACCAAATATCTGTGCTGAGAGCAATCCAACCACGCTGGCCACGCGGTAGCAATACAATTGCAATTGCTTAAAATCTTCATAGCGATTGAATTTTAAATCCATTTCCATGCCATCAATAATCTCTAAAAAATGTTCTTGGGCAAGATTAAATTGTCTTACAAATGGCTGCAAGGCTTTGGTGACAGGGTGTTGTGGGGTGCCAGCATATAAATTAAGCACTTCAGTTTTCCACCAGTTTAGCTTGGTTTGCGCCACGTTAAAATCGGTGCATTCATCCACCACATCGTCCACCTCGCGGCAAAATGCATAAAGTGCAGTCATGGCTTCGCGCTGTATTTTGGGTAAGAATATAAAGCTAACCGTAAAACTAGAGCCACTTTGGGCAGCTTTTTGTTTACAGTATTCAAGTGGTGTCATCGTAATAAAGCTTTCATCAAGATGACAGGCCAATCCCAAGTTTGCAAAGCAGGGCGATGTTTAAATATATCGCCACGCACATTTTTGAGCTTATAAATAACGCGCTCGCCACCACCAATAATCATGCGCATCTCAAGCCCCATGCGGCCTGGAAGCACGTTGCCTAGCGGTTTTCCTTCTTTCAGCATGGCCTCGGCGCGATCAATATTAAACAGCATAAACGCCTCCCAATGCCTGTTTACGTGCTGGCTGGCAATATGCGCTTCGGTTACGCCAAATTGTTTCATCTCATCTTGGCACAAATAAATACGGCTTTTGTGAAACTCATGCTCAAAATCAATTGCCACATCTTGGTAAAAATTGATGAGCTGCAAGGCAGTACAAATTTTGTTAGAGTAAATTAAGTTCTCTGGCGTGGCCTTATCAAATAAGTGCAACAGCAAGGCACCTATTGGATTGGCAGAGCGGCGGCAGTAATCAAGCAGCTCAAAAAAGTTAGCATAACGCGCCTTAGTTACATCTTGGCTAAACGCATCAAGCAAATCGTAAAACGGGGCTAGTGGCAGATTGTGCTTACGAATCATGTTGCCAAATTCGTTAAAAAATGGCGATTTTGTTTTGGCACTTTGGTTAATTAAATCAAGCTCATCTTTAAAGCCTTGTAGCTTACCAAGCCGCCAAGCGGGTTTATGCAAGCCTTCATCTGCAAAGTCATCTGCCAAACGCGCAAACGTGTAAATGAGCGCAATAGGCTCCCGCAGGTGCTTAGGCAGCACAATTGAAGCAACGGGGAAGTTTTCATAATGTTGTTGCGATAAGGCAAGGCTGTCAATTTTGGAGTTTTTTGTCACGTCTTGTGTCACGTCGAAAATGTTTGAATCAGTTACCATAGACTTAAGTATGCCATAAAAGTATTAAACACTCTCTGCCATGCGCTACAATAATCAAAAATATTGACGGATGGTTATGATGCTTGGCATTATTGGTGGTACAGGTTTAGCACAGCTAGAAAATCTAAAAATTACTAGGCGACAAATTGCACGCACACCTTATGGCGAGGCCTCGCAGCCTTTGATTTTTGGTGAGTTGTCTGGACAAGAGGTGGTGTTTTTAGCGCGCCATGGTGGTGGGCATACCATTCCACCACATGCAGTCAATTATCGCGCTAATATGTGGGCGCTACATGCCGCTGGCGTAAAAAGCTGCTTGGCGATTGCCACTGTAGGCGGCATCGCTAGCCATTTGCAAGCGGGCGATATTGTACTGCCGAACCAAATTATTGATTACACGCACGGTCGCAAAAATACTTACCATGACGGCATTGAGCTGGCTGTTAAGCATATTGATTTTACCGAACCTTATTCGGCAAATATGCGTCAGATATGCAAGCAGGCGGCCAACAATATTCAGCAAACCCTGCTTGATGGAGGCGTGTATGCCTGTGTGCAAGGTCCACGGTTAGAAACGGCAGCGGAAATTAATCGCTTAGAGCGCGATGGTGCGACGATAGTCGGTATGACAGGTATGCCAGAAGCCGCGCTAGCGCGTGAATTGGGCTTGCATTATGCTGCACTATGCCCAATTGCTAATCACGCAGCGGGACGTGGCGATAGTAGTAAAGGCATTCAGTTTGAAAGTGTGATGACAAAATTAGATCAAACCATGCAAACAGTGCGCACACTAATTGCAGAAATCACCCGTTTGTCATGAGATATTTATTTTGATAGTAGGAGTACATTAATTGGCAGTAAGAACTGTATTACGCATGGGCGAGCCACTTTTATTGCAACCAGCGTTACCAATTACGGCGTTTAATACGCCAGAATTGCACGCATTAATTGCTGATATGCAAGATACCATGCAAAGCATGGATGGTGCAGGCATTGCCGCGCCACAAATTGGCGTGAGCTTACAGGTGGTGATTTTTGGGCAAAAAGAAGTGGATGGGCGTAGTAACCCGCGTTACCCCGATGCCGAAGAAGTGCCGTATACCGTACTGATTAATCCTGTTTTAACGCCCGTAGGCAGTGCAATGGAGGAGGGCTGGGAAGGTTGCCTATCAGTGCCTGGCATGCGTGGTATAGTGCCACGCTATGAGCGGCTGCAATACACAGGGTTTGATACATATGGCAATACGATTGATAGGTTGGTCAGTGGCTTCCATGCGCGCGTGGTTCAGCATGAGTGTGATCACTTGATTGGTGTTTTATACCCCATGCGTATTAAAAATTTAAAAGATTTTGGCTTTACTGACGTACTTTTTCCAAATCAGGATATTCAAGACGATTAATTGTTTGCTATAATGCCGACTTCTCGGAAGAGTGGCAGAGCGCAAGGTGTTAAATTGAGCATGCTACAGTCTTGCAAGACTGCTTTAGTGATCAGTCAAAAAGTAACAAAAATTTTTTAAATTAGGAAGAGTGGTAGAGCCCAAGATTTTAAATTGGGCATGCTACAGTCTTCAAGACTGTTTTTGCAAACGGTTAAAAAGTAATAAAAGTTTTTTAATTAGGAAGAGTGGCAGAGCGGTTTAATGCTACAGTCTTGAAAACTGTCGTGGGTGCGAGCCCACCGTGAGTTCGAATCTCACCTCTTCCGCCAGTATTTTAGTACAACTCTTGAATGCCGCTTTATGTGTAAGCGGCATTTGTTTTTTAAGATTTTTAATCATCATTTTAAGGATTAACATGAGCCAAATCACCATCGATCACAACCCATCTGCAGAAAAATTAAAAGAACTAGGCGTTTCTAGCTGGTCAATTTGGGATTGCGCACCATCAAAATTCCCGCTTGATTTTGGCATGACAGAAAGCGCTTACGTGCTAGAAGGTGAATTTACTGTAACGCCACAAGGCGGCGAAACAGTAACGATTAAAGCAGGCGATTTTGTGGTGTTTCCTAAAGGGATGAAATCGCAATGGGAAGTGATTAAACAGTTAAAAAAACATTATAAACATTCATAAAATTTGCCCTTAATTGAGCATTGCATTTTTAAGTGTTAGGCCTACAATAAATCTTGGATAATCATTATTCAAGGCTTATTTATTTGTAAGGAGCATATTATGAATATTACTGTAGAAAAAGCAGACGCCGCTAAACTTGACGCGCTTGGTGTCAACAACTGGCCGACATGGTCTAAAGAAGTATCTAAATTCCCTTGGAGTTATAACTCGCAAGAAATTGCCTATATTTTAGAAGGTGAAGTGACGGTAACGCCAAAAAATGGCGGCAAGCCAGTTAGTTTTGGAGTAGGTGATTTAGTGACTTTCCCTGCGGGTTTGTCTTGCACTTGGGAAGTTAAAAAGCCGTTACGCAAGCATTACCAATTTAGTTAACTTTAAATAAAAAAACGCTACACCCAATAGCGTAGCGTTTTAATCGGACTAACTAAATTATTGTTATTTAGTTACTGGAAGTGTAGCTGAAGACGCGCTGCTAGAACCGCTTAGGTTGATGCAGTCTGGTTGTTCAAATCCATCTGTAATACCATTATGATTACCATTAGTTGCGTCATAAATGATGTTGTCTGGGCGTGTTGCATCACCAGAAACTCCGCCAGTCACGTAATCTAGATTAAGATAATTACGTACGCGCCAACCAATGTTGTGATCTGCACATGAGGTGTCGCCAGACACGCCAACACCGCCCACTACTTTTTTGCCTGAGTTGTATAGTGCGAAACCACCGCCAAATACGTTAACACCACCAATACGTTTGCCTACCATGCCATCGCCTGTGGTGCCTGCAGCGGCAGGGTTGCCACCATAAGCTACTTCAGGGTCAACAGGGTTGCTAAATTGCAAACCATATAAACTACCACCTAAAGGCGTTGCGCCAGACGTGCCTTGTGCTGCTGAATATAAATTTGCTGTAGAAAGCGCAAGACCATTTAAGCTAAAGGCATTAGCTGTATTGGCTTTTTGTGCAGAAATAACGCGGCTACCAGGCCATTGTGCGCCACGATTTGCACCAGAGAACGCAACTGCGCAAACCACGCCGTCACGGTCTACAACGGTAGCCCACATATCTAAATTTAAACCAGTCGTTTCATCTGCAACTGCTTGTGTGAGTGCTGCTTTTAGTTGTGATTGGTTGGGCAGTGAGCCGCAACCATTTTTGTCTGCTGCTAGTGCATTCATCGCGCTAACAGCGAAGACGCCCGCGACGATTACCTTAAGAAAATTACTACTCCTCATTTTAATTCCTTTCGAATTTTTGTTATGTTTTATGAATTGAAATTTAAGCATTTTTAAGATATGCAAATTTTTTCAATTACTATATTTAATCCTATGCAAACAACAAAATAAATACATAAAAACCCTATTTATTTTCGTATATTTTTGCGATAAAACAGGATAGAACTCAATTAAAGCAGATTGAGATGGGTGAATAGTGCGTCGATTTGTGCTGGATTGAGCGGCTTACCGTGCTTGTCGGATATTAAAAAACTGTCTTCTGCGCGGTTACCAAGGGTGTTGATTTTAGCGTTGTGCAAATCAATGCCAAGTTGCAAAAATAAAAATGCTACTTTGGCGAGCAAGCCTGGGCGATCTGCAGTAATAATATCTAGTGTGTGCTTGCTTGGAGATTCTGGCCGTATATTGATTTGCGTTGCAAATGGCATGTGCTTCACTTGGCGACTAATACGGCCTTCTAGCGGCGTTTCGATGCTAGAGGTAAGAATTTTGTTGGTTAATTCAGTTTCAATAAATTTTAATAAACCACTATAACTAACCGATTTTCCTGATTGATCAAGCACAACAAAGCTATTAAGCGCATAGCCGTGATTAGTGGTGTAAATTTTGGCTTGCACGATGTTGTAAGCCATGCGGTCGAAAAAGTTACAAATGCGTGCAAATAAATCATCTTGGTCGCGCGTATAAATCATCACTTGAATGCCATCACCACTAGGGCTTAAACGCGCGCGCACTATAGGCGCATTTGCATGCACATGCGGTGTTAGCAAGCGGCTTTGCCACGCAATTTCATCCGCCTCATAGCGTACAAAATAAGTGTCACCCAAGTTTTGCCACAAAGCCAGATATGATTCTGATTTTAAACCATATTTAGTAAGCTTCTCAGCGGCATCTTGTTGACGCAGATTGGTGGTTTGTTGCACGCTAAAACTTTCTTCTTTTAGCACTCGTTTTGTTGCGTAAAATAAGCTTTCTAGCAAGCGCGCTTTCCATGCATTCCATACCACTGGGCTAGTGCCGCGAATATCAGCTACAGTTAATAAATATAAGGCTTTAAGCCGTGTTTCTGTTTTGACAAAGCGTGCAAATTGTTCAATCACATTGGGGTCTGATAAATCTGATTTTTGCGCGGTACTAGACATTTTCAAATGCGCTTCTACCAACCAAGCAACTAAGTTTGCATCTTTTTTGGGCAATCCATGTAGCTTGCAAAAGCGCTTGGCATCTTTTGTACCTAAAGTGGAGTGGTCGCCACCGCGCCCTTTTGCTATATCGTGAAATAACGCAGCTAAATACAGTAAATGTGGCTGGGGGAAATCGCTAAATAACTGACTACAAAGCGGAAATTCGTGTTTAAGTTCTGGCTTGGCAAAGCGACGCAAGTTAGCTAACACATTTAAAATATGTTCATCCACGGTATACACATGAAATAAATCATGCTGCATTTGCCCAACAATCTTGCCAAAAGCAGGGATATATTGGCCTAAAATACCGTAGCGGTTCATTCGGCGCAATGAGTGGTTCACGCCGTTCTCTTGCGATAATATGCTAATAAACAAAGCTTTATTGCTGTTAGACTCTCTAAATTCGCGATTAACCAGCTTTTTAACGCGCTGGAGTTGACGCAGTAAGTTTGCGCCCATACCTTCAAGCTCAGGATGCTGCTGCAGCAACAAAAAACCTTCTAATATCGCTGTAGGATGTTGCTGCAAAGTGCATGCAGTTTTGGCTTCTAGCCACTGATTATGTGCCTCAAAATTTGCATTGATTGGCCTAATAACAGGTGCAATTTTAATTAAAGTAGACTCTAAAGTTTTGACTAATATCTCGTTGATTAAATTAATATATTTAACGCTACGATAATAGCTTTGCATGAGTTGTTCGCTTGCGCGCTTGCTGGCGGTGTTTGCAAACCCTAAATCCGCTGCTAACTCATTTTGAAAGTCAAATAGCAATCTATCTTCGCGCCGTTTGGCTAAGTAGTGCAAGCGAATACGTAATGTTTGCAAATTGCGCTCATGTCGTTTAATTTGGCGCAGTTCTGTATTGGTAATTAACTTATTTTTAGCGAGTTCTAACCAACTTTTACCTAAGTCTTGGCTACGCGATAGCCATAAAATCATATGCAAATCGCGCAAGCCGCCAGGGCTTTCCTTAATGTTAGGCTCTAGGCTATACGCAGTATCGTTAAACTTGGCGTGGCGGTTATCTTGCTCTTTAAATTTGGCGGCAAAAAAAGCGGCTGGCTGCATTAATGCATTGATTGCACTAGAAAATAACTGATAATTTTGCTTACTGCCAATCAGTAAGCGCGATTCTAGTAAATTGGTTTGCACGGTTACATCTTGTGCTGCCTCGCTAACACACTCATCCAGCGTGCGCACGCTGTGGCCAACGTTTAAGCCAATATCCCACAGCAGGCTTATCATATTTTCTATTTGCGCATTTAACGCCTCATCATGCGCGTTAGGCAGCAAAATGAGCAAATCAATGTCTGAATAAGGGAAAAGTTCTTGGCGACCGTAACCACCAACAGCGATTAAGGCAACATCCTTTTGAATATTGGCTTGCAGCCATATTTGCTTTAGAAGTACATCAACTAGATATGCATTTTTTTTAAGTAATTGCGCGGTATTTTTATGCTGAAAAAACGCAGCCTCAAGTAAATTTTGCTGTGTTTTTAATTGTGTTTTTATCTGCGCAATGCTTTGTTTTGCAACGACGTTAACATTTAATTGGGCAGACATCATAAAAGCTTTTGCACAATTAAAGCTAAGCCAGTTTTGGCGTGGCGGGCGATCCAGCAGAAAGCGTCATCACTTCATAACCCGTTTCAGTCACTAAAACAGTGTGCTCCCACTGCGCCGATAAGCTACGATCTTTGGTCACAATAGTCCAGCCGTCTGGTAATTGTTTAATATCGCACTTGCCCGCGTTAATCATGGGCTCTATGGTAAAAATCATACCAGTTTTTAACTTTAAACCCATGCCTTGGCGGCCGTAATGCAGTACTTGCGGCTCACTATGAAACACCTTGCCAATGCCGTGGCCACAAAACTCGCGCACCACACTAAAGCCATTTTTCTCGGCAAAACTTTGAATGGCGTAACCAATATCGCCCAAGGTAGCGTCTGGTTTCACTTGGTTAATGCCCAGCCACATGGCTTGATAGGTGAGTTCACTTAATCGCTTAGCTTGAATCGACACTTCACCCACATGAAACATACGCGACGTATCACCGTGGTAGCCATCTTTAATTACGGTAATATCAATGTTTACAGTATCGCCGTTCTTTAATACCTTATCGCCTGGCACGCCATGACAAATTACATGATTCACCGATGTACAGATTGATTTAGGGTAGGGCGTATGGCCGTCTGGCGCGTAGTTAAGTGGCGCAGGAATCGCCTGCTGCACGTTGACAATGTAATCGTGACACAACGTATCCAACTCGTCCGTCGTTACGCCATGAGCCACAAAAGGTGTAATATAATCAAGCACTTCAGACGCAAGCTTGCCTGCAATGCGCATTTTAGCGATGTCGTCGGCGTTGTTAATGGTAATAGTCATGGGCTTGCTTGAAATAATGGAATAGCATTATTTTAGCATAGCTAATGTACTGTTTCCAAAGCGCCTATTGCATTTACTATTCACTTAGTAGTTCTGCCAGCGGCTGAAACTGTTCAATACGCTCACAGACCACTTTTATGATCACGACTATCGGTATCCCTAACAACATACCCCACACTCCCCACAGCCAAGCAAAAAACAATAATGAGATAAAAACGGCTGCAGAGTTCATTTTGGCGATACGACCAGTCATCCAAGTGGTGATAAAAATGCCAATAATAGTAGCAATAAGCATAGCTACGCCTGCCACTAATACTGCCATATATACCGAGTTAAATTGCATATAAGCTGCCATACCCGTTGCCGCCGCCGTTGCCACTGGCCCAAAATATGGAATTAAGTGTAGAAAACCAGCCGAAACAGCCCAAGCACCAGCATTTTCTAACCCAATCATACGAAATGCAATCCACATGAATACACCCACTAAAGTGTTCGTTATTAACAGCATAAACATATAACGCTGAATGGAAGCATTGATATCTTCTAGAATATGTATAGTGATTTTTTTTTGCGTTAGCGAAGGCCCAGTAAGCCGCACTAGCTTGCGTTTAAAATTATCGCCCGAGAGCAAGATAAAATAGGCGAGAAAAATCATCGTCATTACTTCACCTATAAATCCAAAAATACCTAATGATCCACGCCACAGAAAATCATTAAGCTTAAATTTACGCTCCTCTATTACGACGCGCATGGCAGGTTTTTTTTCGGAAGTAGTGTTTCTTTGCACAGCCGTAGCGGCAGTTTCAACCTGTGTTGCAGCCAATTGCACTTTTTGCATATTTGTAAGCGGTTCACCACGTTTGGTGGCAAGAGCGGATGAAAGTTTGGCGGCAGCCTCAGGTAATTTAGCAATAATCGATTGTATTTGGTTTTGCAACATATACGCAGAAAAAACAATACCAAAAATAACGGCAAGAATGACAATGGTGGAGCCGACGACGCGAGGAATTTTTATTTTTTCTAACAACGCTACCAAAGGACTTAGCGCATAAGTAAGCAATATGCCAAGCAATAGGGTGATGATGAAGCTCTGCGCCCAATTTAATGCAAAAATAACAGCTATTGTAGTTAAGATTAGTAGAGCACTATTTTTAACTTTTATTGGATCGCTTGGAAGAGTAAGTACACTTTCAACTGAAGGCTCTGTATTTACATCTGTGTTTAACTTTGTATTTAGCTCAGCTTGAGATTCGGTATTCATAACGCTCCAATATTGCAATTAAAAATGAATGTGAGATATACAATTTACCGCATAAGGTTAAAAGTATAGTTATTTTATAGTTTTATTTGACAAAGCAATGTACTTAACAGTGATTAATTGCATGGTTGTGCCATGATATAACTTGAATGTGGAGTGGATAATTGTTACTATATGGCTCTCTTAAATGGCAATTAAGTTAATTAAGAGTATTTTAAATAAATACATCGCTCCGTACAGGGTGTTTACTTAGGTAAATATTGTGGGCGAATGTAATTTTAACCCTTACATGGAGTAATACAATGTCAGTTACTATGCGTCAAATGCTTGAGGCCGGTGTTCACTTTGGCCACCAAACCCGTTATTGGAACCCTAAAATGGCTGAGTACATTTTCGGTGACCGCAACAAAATTCATATTGTTAACCTTGAAAAAACCTTGCCTTTGTTTGAAGATGCGATGAAGTATACGCGCACACTGGCAGCTAATAAGGGTCGTATTTTATTCGTAGGCACAAAACGCCAAGCACGCGATATTATCAAAGAAGAAGCCGTTCGTGCAGGTTGTGCGTATGTGAATCACCGTTGGTTAGGCGGCATGCTTACTAACTTTAAAACCGTTAAACAATCGATTAAACGTCTGCATGACTTTGATGCAATGTTGCTTGATGGCAGTTTAGAAAAGTTCGGTAAAAAAGAAGCACTTGGTTACAAACGCGAAATCGAAAAATTAGAGCGCTCAATCGGTGGTATTAAAGATATGGGTGGCTTGCCAGATGCGATTTTCATTATCGATGTTGGCCATGAAAGCGGCGCAATTACCGAAGCGGCTAAATTAGGCATTCCAGTCATCGGCATTGTAGATACTAATAACTCACCAGATGGCGTAGCTTATGTGATTCCTGGTAATGATGACTCATCTCGTGCTATTCGTTTGTATACGCGCGGCATGGCTGATGCAGTGCTTGATGGCAAAGCCAATGCGATTACTGAGTTGGTGAAATCTGCAAAAGAAGACGCTACATCTAATACTGTTGAAGTTACAGCTGAAGCGGTTGCAGAATAAATAATGCGTGTATGAAGGGGGCGAATAGCCCCTTTTTCTATTTAAAGAATTCGAAAAATATTAAAGTTTAGGAGCTAAAAATGGCTGAAAACATAATTGAAATCACGGCAAGCATGGTAAAAGAATTACGTGAGCGCACCGATGCGCCAATGATGGATTGCAAAAAAGCATTAACTGAAGCCGAAGGCGACATGACGCGCGGCGAAGAGATTTTACGTGTTCGTTTTGGTAACAAAGCGAGCAAGGCTGCAGGCCGCGTGGCTGCTGAGGGTACAGTGGGTGTTTCTATCGCTGCTGATGGTAAATCTGGTGCGATGATTGAAGTTAATAGTGAGACTGATTTTTGTGCAAAAAATGAAGACTTTTTGGCATTTACTGCAGAATTAGCAAAAACGGTTGCTGCTAGCAATGCGGCAGATATTGCTGCAGTGAGTGCGTTAGAGATGCGCGGTGCAACCGTTGAAGAAACGCGTGCACAATTGGTTGGCAAAATTGGTGAGAACATCACACCGCGTCGTTTCGTAAAAATCAATGCAGCTGGTAAATTAGCTAGCTACGTGCATGGTAGCAAAATTGGCGTGTTGGTCGATTTAGTGGGTGGTGATGAAGCATTAGCAAAAGACATTGCAATGCACATTGCCGCAGCCAAACCAAAATCACTCGATGCGAGTGGCATTTCACAAGACTTAATCGACACAGAACGTCGTGTTGCGATTGAAAAAGCCAAAGAAGCGGGCAAGCCAGAAGCGATGTTAGAAAAAATTGCTGATGGTACAGTACAAAAATTCTTAAAAGAAGTGACTTTGCTCAGCCAAGTGTTTGTTAAAGATGATAAATTTACCATTGAATCTTTACTTAAATCACGTAACGCATCGGTTGCTTCATTCACTATGTTCACCGTAGGTGAGGGCATTGAAAAAGCCGTAGTGGATTATGCTGCAGAAGTTGCCGCTGCCGCTAAGGTGTAATCTGCACTTAATGAAAAAGTGGACTACATGTCCACTTTTTTTTCGCCAAGACATTCATAATTTAGCTTAAAACCGAGCAAATTAACCCATATTATGATTAAATAAGCGAAATAAAATTTCAAGGAAAAACATGGCAAAACCAGCCTATAAACGCATTCTACTTAAGCTCTCAGGCGAAGCATTGATGGGCGATGATGCTTATGGCATTAATCGGGCGACTATCACTAACATCGTGGGGCAAGTAAAAGAAATTGTTGATTTAGGCGTCGAGGTTGGTATTGTGATTGGCGGCGGTAATATTTTTCGCGGCGTAGCACCTGCAGCAGAAGGCATGGATCGTGCCACTGCGGATTATATGGGCATGCTAGCCACCGTAATGAACGCATTGGCACTGCAAGATGCCATGCGGCACATTGGGGTAGAAGCGCGCGTACAAAGTGCGCTAGGCATAGAGTTTGTTGAGTCTTACGTGCGCGCAAAAGCCTTACGCGCGCTTGAAAAGGGTCGTGTTGTGATATTTGGTGCAGGTACTGGCAACCCTTTCTTTACCACCGACACTGCAGCAGCCTTGCGTGGTGCAGAAATTGATGCTGAAATTGTGCTAAAAGCCACTAAGGTCGATGGCATTTATACCGCCGACCCCAAAAAAGACCCAACAGCGACCATGTACGAAACGGTGACCTTTGACGAAGCGATTAGTAAAGACTTGAAAGTAATGGACGCGACGGCATTTACCTTGTGCCGTGATCAAAAAATGCCAATTGCAGTGTTTAATATTTTTAAAGCAGGTGCACTTAAAAGAGTGATCATGGGTGAAAATGAAGGTACCAAAGTGATTGTTTAACACTTGAGTTGCTGTTTAAAGCTTGTAGTAGTTGTTTAAGCTTAGATTAAAATAAAAGTTGGAGTAAAGCATGTTGGAAGATATTAAAAAAACCGCCGATATTAAAATGCAAAAGTCGCTAGAGTCTTTAAAAAATGATTTGGCAAAAGTGCGTACAGGCCGCGCACATGCTGGCTTACTGGACCATGTGATGGTGGAGTATTATGGCTCTATGGTGGCGGTGAATCAGGTTGCTAACGTCAATTTGGGTGATTCGCGTACCATTAACGTGCAGCCTTACGAGAAAAACATGATTGGTAAGGTAGAAAAAGCCATCCGCGATTGCGATTTGGGTTTAAACCCAGCTACCAACGGCGATTTAATCCGCGTGCCAATGCCAATGCTGACAGAAGAGCGTCGCCGTGATTTAACTAAAATTGTACGCAGTGAGGCAGAAAGCGCAAAAGTGGCGATTCGTAATGTGCGCCGCGACGCCAATGACACACTGAAAAAGTTGCTAAAAGACAAAGAAATTAGCGAGGATGACGAACGCCGCGCGCAAGATGATGTGCAAAAAATGACCGATAAAGCAGTGATAGAAGTCGATAAATTATTAGCTGCCAAAGAAATTGATTTAATGGCCGTGTGATGGGATTCTTCTCTAGCTCTACGCAAACGATTCCCAATTCGGGCGAAATTCCTAACCATATTGCGGTGATTATGGATGGCAATGGCCGTTGGGCTAGAAAGCGCTTTCTACCTCGTGTGGCTGGGCATAAGCGAGGTGTGGAAACTGTGCGTGCGCTAGTAAAAACATGCGCCAAACAAGATGTGAAATATCTCACCCTATTTGCGTTTAGTAGCGAAAACTGGCGCCGACCAGATGACGAAGTGTCATTTTTAATGGGCTTGTTTATGGACGCGCTTAAACGCGAAGTAGCCAAGTTACACGAAAACAATATTCGTTTGATTTTAATTGGCGATCGCAGCCGCTTTAATACCGAGCTGGTCGCGCAAATTGAGGCTTCTGAAAAGCTAACTGCAGAAAATACTGGCTTAACATTGACGATTGCTGCTAATTACGGCGGGCGTTGGGATATTTTACAAGCCGCCAACAAGATGATGCTGCAACATCCCAAAAAGGTAGCGCAATTTGCAGAAGAAGATTTAACACCGCATCTAGCCATGTATTACGCGCCAGAACCCGATTTGTTTATTCGCACGGGTGGCGAAAAACGCGTGAGTAATTTTTTGTTATGGCAACTTGCCTATACCGAATTTTATTTTACCGACACGCTTTGGCCCGATTTTGATGACGAAGCATTTCAAACTGCCATTCAATCTTATCAGCAGCGCGAACGTCGTTTTGGGCGAACGAGCGAACAGCTCACGCATTCGTAATGCTAAAAACGCGCATTATTACTGCAATTATACTCATCGCTGCTTTCATTCCAGCCTTGTTTAAGTTGCCAGATGACTATTGGGCACTCGTGATGTTAATGGTTACGCTGCTGGCTTTGCGTGAATGGGCACAGATGGTGGCCTTTAGCAGTAGGCAAAACTATGTGTATTTGCTTATTTCACTTGCTATTGGTTTGTATGTGATTGGGCGTATGCTCAACAATAACTTGCACCATTTTTTCTATCAATCCTTGATTATATTTGCAGTCGTTACCTGTTTTTGGGTACTTGTTGTACCCATTTGGTTTGCTAAGCAATTCAAGCTGCGCGGCCTTATACTAAAAGCCTTATTGGGCTGGCTTCTCATGTTGCCACTATGGCTAGCCTTAGTTTGCGCCAAAATTGTCGATCCTAAGTTAGTGTTAGTGCTATTGGCCACTATTTGGATAGCCGATAGTGCTGCGTATTTTGCGGGCAAAAACTTCGGTAAACATAAGCTTGCACCCAGCATTAGCCCTGGTAAAACTTGGGAAGGTGTCGCAGGTGCATTAATTGGCGTGACAGCTTTTGGTGTGGTTTTGTATTTTAGCCTTGGTATTAACAATTTAACCATCTTTCCAGGGTTATGGATAGTCACACTATTAGGCGTAGCAGGTGATTTGTTTGAATCGATGATGAAGCGACAAATGAATCTAAAAGATAGTGGCAGTTTATTGCCAGGCCATGGTGGTATTTTAGACCGTATAGACGGCGTTATCCCTAGTTTGCCTATTGCCATTTTGATGATTTATGCCTATAACTATTTTGTTTCGGCGGGGCTATAAGTTCAAAGCGCGAAAATGCAAAACACTAAAATACAAAATATCACTATATTAGGCAGTACTGGTACAATCGGCCAGCAAACATTAGATGTGATTGCGCGCCACCCCAATGAATATAAGGCTTATGCGCTAGCGGCCAACTCTAATGTGGATGCACTTTTTAAACAGTCCTTGCAGTTTAAGCCGCAATTCGCAGTATTATTAGTAGAAAATGCTGCGCTTGAGCTACAAGCAAAGCTAAAAGCCAATAACAGCGCAACGCGAGTATTAACAGGCTTAAGCGGCTTAATACAGGTTGCTAGCGATGAGAATGTCGATAGCGTAATGGCGGCGATTGTTGGCGCGGCAGGCTTACAGCCTGCGATGGCTGCGGCGCATGCTGGTAAACGTATTTTGCTGGCGAATAAAGAAACGCTAGTGATGGCGGGCAGTTTGTTCATGGATGCTGTTAAAAAAGGTGGCGCAACGCTGCTGCCGATTGATAGTGAGCATAACGCGATTTTTCAAGTGATGCCGCCACCGTATCTGAATCAGCTCGCCGATGGTCAAATTGACAAAATGGGCATACGTAAAATTATCCTTACCGCATCTGGCGGACCTTTTAGAACCTACACACAGGCGCAATTTGAAAACGTTACGCCTGAATTGGCTTTAAAACACCCCAATTGGGTGATGGGCGCAAAAATTACCGTTGATTCTGCAAGCCTGATGAATAAAGGGTTAGAGGTGATTGAGGCACATTGGTTATTTAACGCTAAACCCAGTCAAATCGATGTAGTGGTGCATCCGCAAAGTATTATTCATTCTATGGTGGAATACGTCGATGGCAGCGTACTGGCACAGCTCGGCAACCCTGATATGCGCACGCCCATTGCTTATGCGTTAGCTTACCCAAATCGTATCGAATCGGGCGTGGCATCACTTAATTTCTTAGAAATCGCCAAGCTAGAGTTTGAAGCACCTGATAAAAAACGCTTTCCCTGTTTGCA
>JANXWL010000025.1 GCA_025351225.1 Methylotenera sp.
AAAGACATAGCGGTTGCAGCGGCCACGCCACCTACCGAAACCTGACCCTTGCTCCATAAATAAAGCGCGGACAAACCCGTGGCTATAATCAACAACATATTCAAGAAATGGTTGATGATTTCCACCATGCTCACCAGCTCCATTTGGCTGTGTACCGTGCCAATAAATTCATGCATGGCATCTTTGGCATAAGCGCCTTCACGCCCCGCGTGTGAGAATAATTTAACCGTACTGATGTTGGTGTAGGCATCGGTAATGCGCCCTGTCATCAAGCTACGCGCGTCAGCTTGCATGCGTGATGTTTTGCTTAAGCGCGGCACAAAATAACTTAAAGAAATGACGTAAGCCGCTAACCACACTAAAAATGGTATGGCAATGAGCGAGTTAAAGTAAGCCACAATGCCCACCATGCTGCCAAAATATACGACCACATACACCATAATATCGGCCACAATAAACCACACATCGCGCACGGCAAGCGAGGTTTGCATGACTTTTGCCGCCACGCGGCCAGCAAATTCATCTTGGTAAAAACTCATGCTTTGATTCAGCATTAAGCGGTGGAAATTCCAGCGCATGCGCATAGGAAAGTTAGCCGCCAGTGTTTGATGTTTAAATAGGGTTTGCATGACGATAAACACGGTGCTGACGATTAATACAATCGCCAAAAATGCCAATTGTTTAGTGTAATTTTGCCACAGCAAATCTTTTGGCACGTTACTTAGCCAATCGACAATTTTGCCCATCATGGCAAAAAGCGCAGCCTCGAATGCAGCGATTAAGCCAGTAAAAATCGTCATGCCCAGCAAATACGGCCTTAAACCTTGCGTACAGCCCCAAGCAAAAGCCCAAAAGCTTTTGGGTGGCGTAGTGATGGGTTGCTCTGGAAAAGGATTAGCGAGATTTTGAAACCATTTAAACATAGGGATAATTAATTGTTTTCTGTAGAGACGATCGTATTTTTGGAGTAGCAATGTAGCGAATAGTTTTTAACTTAAACATTAGTATTAAAGTCAAAACCTTAAAATGGATTTCAGTATGCGTGAGAATGACGAGAATTGAACTAGTTAGCCATTCTTGATTATGGTGCAAACCGCCTCTGCCGCAATACCTTCACCGCGACCTGTAAAGCCGAGCTTTTCGGTAGTAGTGGCTTTGATATTGATTTGCGAAATATCCACATTGCAATCAGCAGCAATATTGATGCACATTTGCTGCGTGTGTGGTGACAGCTTTGGTGCTTCACATATCACCGTTGCATCAATATTATTCACGACGTAATTTTTAGTCTTTAGCAGTGCTACTACATGGCGTAATAATGCACGCGAATCAGCATTTTTATAGGTGTTGTCAGAAGGCGGAAAATGTTTACCAATATCGCCTAACGCGGAGGCACCAAGCAGTGCATCGCAAATTGCATGCAGCAATACATCAGCATCTGAATGACCATCTAAGCCTTTGTCATACGGTATTGTGACACCGCCAATGATACATTGGCGCCCTACTACCAGCGCATGCACATCAAAGCCGTGACCGATGCGAATCATGCGGTTACCTTTGCGTTTTCTGCCATTAATAATGCTTCTAATAAGACTAAATCTTGTGGATAGGTTACTTTTAAATTACGTAAATTGCCTTGCACCAATTTAGGCTGCAAACCAAGTGCTTCAACCGCTTCAGCTTCGTCAGTTGGACTATTATTTGCTGCGCCGTTAAAGCTTTCTAACGCATTTTTAAGCGTAGCATAGCGGAACATTTGCGGCGTTTGCGCTTGCCATAAGTGCGCACGTGGAATCGTTTTTGCCACGTGATTAAACGCATCCGATTGTTTAAGCGTATCAGCCAAAGGCAGTGCAAGCAAGCCACCCACTGCGTCATGCTCAAGTGCATTTAATAAATCACTCAATAGCGTCTCGGTTAAACCTGGGCGCGCGGCATCATGCACCAAAATCCAGTCATTATCGGCCACCTGCATGGCACGCATGGTATTCAGCACCGTCTCACTGCGGCTTTCGCCGCCCGTATAATGCAGCTTCAGCTTGCTTGTGGGCTCTAAATCCAAGCTGCGCCAAAAAAGGTCATCGGGGTGCAAACCAAGATGTATGCTAGCAATACGCGGATGATTAAAAAACACTTGTATGGTATGCGCTATCATCGGCTTGCCAGCCAAAGCCACATATTGCTTAGGTAAGGCGTTAGCCATGCGGCTGCCAGTACCTGCTGCGGGGATAATTACATGAAAAAACGCCATGCAACAGTTTAGCATGGCGTTAATTGTTTTAGAAAATCTGTGCTAGCTTTTTAAGCTTCAGCGGTTGCGCTGGCCTGTTAATCATCAACCGTTGCGCTGGCCTGTCAATCATCAGCGGTTGCGCTGATCTTGTGAACACTTAAATCAGCACCTTCGTACTCTTCCTCTGGCGTTAAGCGCAATCCGAATAATTGCTTAAGGCCGCCATATACAATCGCGCCACCAAGCAATGCAATGGCAACTCCTAAGCCAGTACCAAATAGTTGAGACAAAAATGTAACGCCGCCTAAACCGCCCATACTTTTTAAGCCGAACAGTCCAGCCGCAATGCCGCCCCAAGCTCCGCATAAGCCATGTAATGGCCATACACCAAGCACATCATCAATTTTTAAGCGATTTTGCGTTAGCGTAAACGCCCACACAAACAAGCCACCAGCCACTGCGCCTGTCGCAAGCGCACCCAGTGGGTGCATAATATCTGAGCCCGCACACACCGCTACTAAACCAGCCAATGGGCCATTATGTACAAAGCCAGGATCGTTTTTCCCCATTACCAAAGCCGCAAGCGTACCGCCCACCAAAGCCATGAGTGAGTTCACCGCCACTAATCCAGAAATGCCTTGAACGGTTTGTGCAGACATCACGTTAAAGCCAAACCAGCCTACAGTGAGTATCCATGCACCTAATGCCAAAAATGGGATATTTGAAGGCGGATGCGCATGTAAGCGGCCATCTTTGCTATAGCGCCCAGTACGTGCGCCCAACAGAATAACGGCCGATAAAGCAATCCAACCACCCATGGCATGCACGACGACTGAGCCTGCGAAATCGTGAAACTCCGCACCAAAGCTAGTTTTTAGCCAATCTTGAACACCATAATGGTGGTTCCAAGCGATGCCCTCAAAAAATGGATACACGAAACCAACCAATAAGAATGTTGCCGCAATTTGCGGATTGAATTTTGCTCGCTCTGCAATACCGCCAGACACAATGGCGGGAACAGCCGCAGCAAAAGTAAGCAGGAAAAAGAACTTAACTAAATCGTAGCCATTTTTAGCGGCCAACACCTCTGCGCCACTAAAAAAACTGACACCATAAGCCACGCTGTAACCAATAAAAAAGTATGCGATGGTCGATATCGAAAAATCGACCATAATTTTGACTAAGGCGTTAACTTGGTTTTTGCTGCGAACGGTGCCTAGCTCTAAAAATGCGAAGCCTGCATGCATTGCCAGCACCATAATGGCACCAAGCAACACAAATAAAACATTATTGGCTGAAACTAATGCTTCCATAAAAAATTACTCCCCAAATAAATCATTATTAATTATAGTGGCGCGCTTAAAACGCCCATGATTTATAAGCAAAATTTAAGCCATTTGCATAGCGATTGATTTTAAAGGAGTTTTAAATACTTGCGGAAGTGAATTGCACTAATTAAGTGCAATTGAAAGTGCATTGCACTTTTAATGTGCAAAATTGAAATCTATCTAGAAAATAATCTGGAATAATAGTATTAAGCGCAACTGGTGCGCTTAATACTATTTGAATTTATTTATTTAAACGTCTGCCATAGCTAACAGCATATGCAGCTGGGCGCGCTAATAGAATCGGGTCCTCCGACGCTTCAATACCATCCACCAATGTTAACGGGTTAAACATGGTGGCTTTTTCAAATTTAACACCATCTGCATCAACCGTTTTTAGCGTTAATGTGCCAAGCAACACTTGTTTACGGCTATCTGGCCACACAGCGGTAGCATCGTTTACGTTATCAGTTTTATCCGCTAGCTGAACAGATAGTTTATATTGCACTGGTTTTTTGGCCAAGCGTTTTGGTAAATCTTCAAACAAATAATTGGGCGTGGTTTTTTTAGCAGCTTCCGCACTTAAAAAGTGCTGACCTTTAACCGGCATAATGCGATAGCGGCCATACTGCGTTTCACCTTTTGCGTTAGTAAATTTAAATGCATTCACGCCGTAAAAACCTTGTGTAGCAAAGCTTACTGGTGGCAATTTTGGCATGGTAACAAAGGCTTTTGCCGCTGGGTGCGTGCCGAGAAAAGTTTCGATTGGCGCAGGTTTCGGCGCATCGGCACCGCTTGCTGCAACTGCATTCAATAGGCCCAAAAAGTCTTCTGGGGTTGCGGCAGGAAAGCCGTTGGTTGAAATGCTCACAATGTCCGTTGTTGTGCTATCTGGCAGTGTAAAGCGAATGGCGATGCCTTTTGGGAATGCGTTGCCATCAGCGTCTGGAATGGTTGGTACGCCAGTTGCGTCAGAAAAGCGCACAATTACTGAGCTTTTTGTTGTTTGTAAATGCGCTGCTTTGGTAATGCTAGCGGCCGACTTAGCTGGCGTAAATTCACCTAGTACCACAATGCCCTTAGCATGGTTGGCGCGGTAACCTGCATGTGGGCCGCCTGCTAGCTTGGTTAAGGTATCAACTATTTGCTCTGTTACAGGCTTTGCAGCAGTAATGCTTCCGCTAGTTGCGGCATTTTCCAAGGCATAGACATTGGAAATACTAAATGCAATGAGTGACATTACAAAAGTGTTTTTAATCTTCATATTTTTCATCATTTTCCTATCGTTCATTAAAAATTAATTTATGCACCGTGCTTTTTAAGCCAGTCACGGGTCAATTGCCAACTGTAATCAGCGGCTGTTTTGTTGTAAGTTGGGCGATAATCTGCATAAAAGCCGTGGCTTACATTAGGGAACACCACAATCTCAGAGCCACTACCCGATTTCTCTAGCTCGCCTTGCATTTGCTCAATCACCTCGGGTTTAATAAAGCTATCTTGACTCGCATATAAACCCAAAATTGGTGCTTTAATGGTGCTGCCAATATCCACAGGATCGTTAGCTTTAATATCTGATTTCATGCCATTAAGCAGGCCATAGTACGCCACTCCCGTTTTTATATTTGGGTTATGTGCAGCATACAACCAAACGGTGCGACCACCCCAACAAAAGCCCACTGTGGCGAGTTTATTCATATTCACTTTACCAGTCGTTTTAACATAAGCCACCGTAGCATCTAAGTCTGAAAACACTTGTTCATCCGGTACTTTTGAAACTACTTTACTTAAAATTTCGCCAATATCCGTCATTTTAGATACGTCACCTTGGCGGCCAAATAATTCTGGCGCAATCGCCAAATACCCAAGTTTAGCGAAGCGACGGCAAACGTCTTTAATATGCTCATGCACACCAAAGATTTCTTGTACCACTAAAATCACAGGTAAATTTTTACCTTTTTTTGGCATGGCGCGATAAGCAGGCATACTACCGTCGGCTACTGGCACACTAACTTCGCCTGCAATCAAACCATTGTCATCGGTGCGAATGGCTTGCGCCATAATCGGATTAGATGCAAGCGCAAAGCCAATAGCTAAGCTGGTCATGATAAATTCACGACGGTTAATGCCGCCAGCTTGGCTTGTTTCTGTTGCGTTAAAATCGAGTGGCTTTAGTCCATATGAGTTTAAATTAGCATGTAAATTTGAGTGCAAATCCATTTTTGGTTTTCCTTAGTTTGTGTTGGTAATAACTTATTTAATCGATGTAATATATTTTTAAGTAGACTAGTCGTCTAATTTTCAGGTAAATAATTTTCTGCCGACTTAATGAAAAGTCATTCTTAATGAGAAACCATTGGCGTAATTTGTAAATTTAAACGCTTTTCTGTCGCTCTCATCGCACATTCTAATGCATCGCGCGTATGTTGTACCTTAGTCATTAGGGTTGCACCTAGCCACATATAGTAAAGCTCCAGCGCAATGGTCTCGGCTGACTCATCGCTGATAGTTGCATTTAAATCAAGGACTTCTTGTACACATTCTTGTAATAAACGTACGATTTTTTGCGTACCTAATTGCAGTGTAGAGCGCATTGATTCTGATAAATCAGTAACCTCTGCGCTTAGCTTAACGACTAAACACTTATCTTGTGTAGTATCACTAGATTGCGTTTCTAACCAGTTAGCAAAATAAGCTCGCAACCGCTCAGCTGGTAGCAAACTAGGCTGTTGTAAGTCTTTGGTGAGCTTGGTGGTGTAATCGTCAAAATAGTCACTTAACAATGCATTACCAAACGCTTCTTTAGATGTAAAGTAATGGTAAAAAGAACCTTTTGGTACTGCGGCTGCCGTTAAAATCTCGTTTAAACCAACAGCCGAAAACCCCTTACCCAAAATAATAGTCTTTGCCACATCAATGATTTGCTGGCGAGTATCATTTGATTTTTCAAGCTGTAATGATGTAACCATATAACAATATTAGCATATAATAGACCAGTCGACTAGTTTATATTAATCAAATTAGTTGGGTCAATGAGGTCAACGTAAATTTACAGCATGCTGACTGTGTGATTGTTAAGAACAAACTTATCCGCTTCTGGGTTGCCCGCCCAAAAATGGAAGAACTCACGCACCACCACCAAAAATAAACGGCGATTTTTTTTCACTTCAAACAACGGCAAAGTAGCATCAACTGTTGTACGGTAGATCTTATTGTTTTTATCGGGCGCATCTCTTAGCCGCACCAATAAAATTTTGGCCAGTTTTAAGCGCGTATCAATTAGTGTTTGATCGGCATTTTCAAAACGTAAGGCTTTGGTATAGCCTTTTAACGCCCAACTATCGGTTGTTCCAAACTTTTCAGCATCTATGGTGTACCAAAGGCTGCTTAGTGTCACTTCGATTGGCTTCCAATCAATGGGTAGCGGGTCTTCTGTGGCGTTTTTACTAAACAGAGAAACTGCTTTTAAATCATTGATCCAAAAAGCGTAATACTCGCGCGCAACCACCAAGCTTTCTGGCCAATCGTCGTTGGCAATGGTATCCATAATAGTTTCAATAGCGGTACGGTATTCACGACCAATTAATTCTTTATTAGCGAGCAATGGCATCAGCTTGTTTAAAAAACCAACGCGCGGCACAAACGTTTCAGGACCAAAGCCCTTACCTGTTAGCAGCTTAATATATACTTCCATTGCTTGTTGTTCACGCGGGTCGATATTCATAGCTTAATCGTCATTAAATGATCACTTAATTTATATTTTTAATTTTAACGCACAATCTATTGAAAAATATAGTAAAACTCTCATATAGTATTACACTAGTTTAACGGTATTTTGTCTGTAATCAATAAAAAAGTAAACAATATGTTCGAAACACTTTTGTTAGTCTTACTCATTTTAGCCGCATGGTTTTGGCTAGATAGCATTGCCAAGCGCGAGATCGCGATTCAGCATGGGCGCGACTTGGCAGGACGTTGCAACTTGCAACTGCTAGACGAGACAGTGGCTTGTAATAAAATCAGGCTTGGTCGGGACAGCCAAGGCCATGCGCAATTGTTGCGTTTATACGAATTTGAAGTCAGTGCCAGCGGCGCTGAGCGCATGCAATGCAACTTGCAGTTGCTGGGCAAGCAGCTGCAAACTTGGCATATTCCGCCATACGTGCAAGCTTTACATTAGCCATACTTTAACTATGCCGTATATTGGCCGTTTTGCACCCTCGCCCACTGGTCCCTTACATTTTGGCTCGTTAGTTGCGGCTGTAGCGAGTTACTGCGATGCCAAGGCTAATAATGGAACATGGCTACTACGCATGGAAGATTTAGACAAGCCGCGCGAAATAGCAGGTGCGGCCGATACTATATTGCAGCAACTGGATGCATTTGGTTTTGAGTGGGATGGCGAAATAGTTTTTCAAAGCCAACGCAGCGAAATTTACGAAGAGTATTTGTACAAATTAAATCGTGATGGTCTTATTTACGCATGTACTTGCAGCCGCAAAGAAATTGCTGATTCTGCCATTTTTAATGGAGTTGATGGTGCGATTTACCCCAAAACTTGCTTTAACAAAACACTTAAATTAAACACGAACGATTTTAATGCCTCTGCTAAGCCAATAAAAGCTTGCTCATGGCGCATCAATGTAGATGATGCAAAGATAATACGTTTTAATGATGCGATTCAAGGTGAAATATCGCAACAGTTAAACACGAATGTTGGCGATTTTATTCTTAAACGAAAAGATGGTCTTTTTGCCTATCAGCTTGCCGTTGTCGTGGATGACGCGCTGCAAAATGTTACACATATTGTGCGTGGTGCCGATTTGCTTGATTCCGCTCCGCGCCAAATTTATTTGCAATATTTGTTAGGTTTTAACACGCATGATTTTAAAAAAATAAGCTACGCGCATGTACCTATCGCCACCAATATTGCAGGCGAGAAACTAAGCAAACAAACGCTTGCCGAACCCATCAATGTTAACCTAGCGGCGCATCAACTGTTTGATGCGTTACATTTTTTAGGGCAAACACCGCCAGCAGAACTAAAAAATGCCAGACTTGATGAAAGCTGGCACTGGGCGATTGAACATTGGCGTTTAGCTAAAGTTCCAATTCAAGTACAAATACGAACAAGTTAATTAGTTTTACATAGCTTACCAATTTAAAGCTGTATCACTTTTCAGCTATTATTCCTGGTTCATCAAAAAATACTGCACAGGCTTTACCCGCCTGTTTCGCGCGGTACAAAGCTTCATCTGCATTACTTACAATATGTTTCACATCCAATTCTGTCGTAAAAAGACGCGCACCAACACTAGCACCAATCGATAATGTTTTACCTTGGTAGGCAAATGGCTCCTTCACTTGTTTAATAAGCTTGTAAGCCACAAACTGCGCCACATAGCGGGCGATTTTCTCATCCGACCCTAAACGCCGCAGCAATATTACAAATTCATCTCCACCTAAGCGTCCAACCACATCATCTGCTCGCACGCAAGTCTTCAAGCGTTCTGCTACCTCAATCAACATCGCATCGCCAGCGCTATGCCCGTATGTGTCATTAATCGGCTTAAAGTTGTCTAAATCAACAAGCAATAGCACACCATAATCGCCACGCTTATTGTTATCTGCCACTAGCAACTCTAAACAATCCATCACCAGTCGTCGATTGGCTAGTTTTGTTAATGGATCGGTGTGTGCAAGGTGCTTTACTTTGACAAGGGCATTGTCACGCGCCTCAACAAAGGGCTTAAATAAAAAAAAGTAAATTGCGGGAGTAGAAATACAAACCAATAATAGAGAATCTAAAATAGACTCCATCAATGAGCCTTGCAGTTGGGGAAAGGCTCTGAATACCAACATAATCAAGAGTTCAGATACGAACTCAATTAAAGCAATTCTAATAAAAATTTGCTTTAGGTTGAATGCTTTGTGGGCGAGTAGCTCATCAGCAATTTGTTTAATCATTTTATATGCCAACTCTAATAAAAGGCCAGCTATCCTCTTGACTACAAACAAATATTAACCCAAGTGTTTAAGCCTAGCAATGCTTAAATGGAATTGTAGGTTAGCAAATGTTAAAATAGCGAAATGAAAATACAACTAGACGCATTACAGCCTTTTTTGTTTGACCAAACGCCTATTCGCGGCAACATTGTGCACCTCAACAATACCTTTCAACTGGCCTTGCAGCATCAAACCTTGCCACTCACACTAAAGCAGGCCCTTGGTGAGATGATGGCCGCCAGTGCGCTGCTTTCTGCCACCCTAAAAATGGAGGGCGTGATGGTGTTGCAATTACAAAGCAAAGGTGCGCTTAAATTGCTGGTGGTGGAATGCAGCTCTGATCTGAAAATACGTGCGACGGCTAAGTGGGATGGCGATATTGGCGATGTGCTATTCATTGACTTGATTAAAAATGGCCAATTTGTTATTACACTCGACCCAACCGAAGGCGAGCCGTATCAAGGTATTGTGCCAATAGAGGGCGAAACCATTGCAGAAATGCTGCAAAATTATATGTTGCGCTCGCAACAAATAGATACCTCGCTTTGGCTAGATTGCGATGGTAAAAATGCGTCGGGTTTACTACTGCAAAAATTGCCAAATGAAGCCGAGCATGATGCAGATGCGTGGAATCGTATCAATATTTTAGCCGACACTGTCACCAACGACGAGCTACAAAACTTAGCCTCTGAAACGCTGTTAACTAGACTTTTTAGTGAAGAGGACGTACGTTTATTTGAACCAAAATTCACTCAATTTAATTGTAGTTGTAGCAAAGCTAAAGTGGGTAATATGTTGCGCATGCTAGGCCAAGATGAAGTCAACAGTATTTTGAAAGAACGTGAGAATATTGAAGTCAATTGCGACTTTTGCAATAAACACTATGCCTTTGACAAGATAGATGCCACTGCACTATTTGCTAGCGAAGCCGCACTTATCTCAAGCTATTCAAGACATTAAGTTAGCGTGCATTTACCTACACAAGACTTATCTACACAAGTGTGGTAAATACTCGTCTGGCACGTTGGTTTTGTTTTCGCCCTTAATTGTCATCTGATCAGGCGCTTTGGCGTTGCCGCAGACCCAAGCGATTGGCACAATTTGCGACTCTTCTATCACCGCTGGGCGCAGCGATAGTATTTTTCCAGCAATTTTTGGGTGCGCCTTATTACCAAATGTGATGTTAATAATCCCATCTTTCACTTCTAACGCGCTGACAAAATTACTCACCACTTTTTCTGGTGCTGGTAATGCCGCCTCTTTATTGTCCACAGGCAGTGTTTTAGCAGCCTTCCAGCTAGCTGCAATAGGCTCTTTGGCAATATCGGCCAAGGGAATCGCAGCCACAACCTGCTCCTTAATAATGCGCCCCATTTGCGATGGAATCGCAATCATCGCCAAAATCGCAATAATAGCGACGACGACCATCATCTCCATTGCAGAAAATCCAGCTTGCATATTTTTCATGGCAGTCCTTTATAAACCCTTTATTTATCAGCTACTTGCCGCGCACGCTCAAATAAACATACGGCTGCAGCCGCGGCTGCGTTTAGTGATTCTAAGTTTTTATTCATCGGTATGCTAATTTGATGGCTGGCTGCTTCTATGGCTTTGTTGCTCAAGCCTGCACCTTCATTGCCAATCACAAAGGCGCTGGGCTTTGTAAAATCTTGCGCATAAAGCGATTCACCCGCCATTGTCGTCGCATAAGTATTACCAGCAAAATCTTGCATTGCACTCACAATATCTACACCCTCAATAATCGGCATATAAAACTGCGCACCTTGCCCACCACGTAAGGCTTTGGGCGACCAAGCATCGGTACAACCTTTGCTTAAGTAAATCGCTTGCACACCTGCGCCTAGCGCTGTTCTTATCATACTGCCCAAGTTACCTGGATCTTGAATATCCTCTAGCATTAACGCAAACTCAACTGTGTTTGACAGCGGAATTTGTGGTGTTTTTACGATGGCTAAAATGCCCGTACTGCTAGAAACAGGCGTCAACTCAGCAAACATAAGTGTGGGGAACATAATCGTACTCACGTGCTCTAGATGTTGCATGAGTTGCGTCGCCTCAAGTGAGCTTTTACCTTCGGGAATAATAATGAGCTCAGGATCGCCAAATGCAGCGCAATAGTTTTCAATCAAATGCACGCCATCAAGCAACGTTTTCCCCTCTGCGCGACGCTCACGAGCGCTATCAGCCAATTTTTTTTGGTATTTAAAGATGGGGTTGTCGCGCGAGACGATATGTTTAAAACTCATGGTGTTTAAAAGCCATAGCTTGCTTAGTTAATGATTGTTTACGCATTCTAACATAGGCTGCTTGTTAATTCATTTTTTTAGGCGTAAATTTACGTTTGCATTAAGAAAACTATTGAATAACGACAAATTAATAAGCGATAGAGGAGCCTAAAATGAGTTTAACAAAACGCGCGGTGGCAGAGTTAATTGGTACTTTTTGGTTAGTATTGGGCGGTTGCGGCAGCGCGGTGTTGGCCGCAGGTATTCCAGAATTGGGGCTTGGTTATTTGGGCGTTTCATTGGCGTTTGGCCTAACAGTAGTCACCATGGCTTATGCCATTGGCCATATTTCAGGCTGCCATCTCAACCCTGCGGTTTCAGTTGGCTTGGTAGCCGGCGGCCGTTTTAAAGCGTCAGAATTACCGCATTACATTATCGCGCAAGTGCTTGGCGCAATTTTAGCTTGCCTCGTGATTCGCGCCATTGCAGGCGGCACAGAAGGCTACACTGGTGGCTTGGCGAGCAATGGCTTTGGTGAGCACTCACCACACGGCTACAGCATGATAGCAGGCTTTATCTGCGAAGTAGTAATGACAGCGATGTTCTTATTCATCATCATGGGCGCTACAGACAAACGCGCGCCCGCTGGCTTAGCGCCATTGGCGATTGGTTTGACATTGGCCTTAATTCACATGATTAGCATCCCTGTCACCAATACCTCAGTCAACCCAGCACGCAGCACAGGCCCAGCATTACTTGAGGGTGGCATTGCACTTAATCAGCTTTGGTTATTTTGGGTGGCGCCGATTATTGGCGCGGTGATTGGCGCTTTGATTTATAACTTTGTTTCTCATGAAGATTAAATAAAGCTTTTATGCCAACGGCCATGCAGAGACTTTGAGTAAGACTAAATAAAAAAGCCTGCGCAAGTGGGCTTTTTTGATGCTCACGTTATAATGCATGCATGGCTAAAACACTCGATTTAGAACGTATCCTCAGCAAACAAGGCTTCGGCACACGCAAGCAATGCCGCATCATGATTATTAACGAAGAAATTACCGTGAATGGCACGCCATGCGATGACCCAGATGCAACTTTTGAGCTGGAGAATTTAAGCTATACGGTTAAAAATGAACCTTGGGACTATAAAGAAAAATCCTACTTAATGCTGTACAAACCTAGCAATTACGAGTGCTCACACAAAACGCAGCACCACCCCACTATTTATAGCCTGCTGCCGCATCCCTTG
>JANXWL010000033.1 GCA_025351225.1 Methylotenera sp.
TACCTCTTGCTAGGCGAGGCTAAATTAAATTCACAAGACTCCCCTATCATCAAATGGATTAAGCGCGGCTATGTAAAATTGCTGAATCAAATTGAACAGCATTACAAATTGGTGATGGCGACTAGCTTTTTGCTGATTGCGCTGGGTTTGGGCATTTTGCCACTATTTAAAAGCCAGTTTATTCCACCGTTGCACGAAGGCCATTTTATTATGCACATGACCGCTGTTCCTGGCACATCTGAAACGCAATCGTTGCGGCTGGGCAAGCAAGTAGCAAAGGTCATTAGTAATATTAAAGGTGTCAAATCGGTCACACAATGGGTTGGTCGCGCGCAAAATGGCGCTGATACCTTTGGCACACATTACAGCGAATTTGAAATAGAAATCGGCACGGTTTCTGGTGAAGAACAAGACCAGATTTTGTCTGACATTCGCGAAGAATTAGCAGGTGACAGCCAAGATGCCGATAAAGATGGTGTCGCTGAAATTGGGTTTATCGGCGTTAATTTTGCCATCAATACGTTTTTAACTGAACGCATTGAAGAAACCATCTCCGGCTATGCCGCCTCTACCGTCATCAACCTATACGGAGACGATTTAGACGCACTAGACCACGACGCACAGCGTATTGCAGGCGTTATTACAAGCATCAAAGGGGCCCAAGATGTGCTGGTGCAATCGCCGCCAGGCACACCACAAGCAGTGATTCGTTTGCGGCCAGACAAATTAGCACAGTGGGGTATGCAAGCGGTTGATATACTCGATACGATTCGTGCCGCCAATGAAAGTGTGCCAGTTGCACAAATTGTGATGGGTAGCCATGTGGTGGGTTTAAGTGTGGTACTAGATAAAACAGCACGTGATGATGTGGCTGATCTTGGTAATATTCCCTTGCTAAATCCAGAAGGCAAGCCATTATTATTAAAAGATATCGCGTATATTACTCAAGAAAATGGTCGCGCTAAAATTCTGCATTCAGGCGCAAAACGTATCCAAACTGTGACCGCCAACGCGACTAGTCGCGATTTGGCTAGCTTTAACGCAGAGTTGAGAAAACGCATCAAATCTGAAGTGCAATTAAGTGCGGGTAACTATATTGAGTTTACGGGCGAGGCTGAGGCCAATGCGCAATCGCGCGAAGACTTAATTGTGCATTCATTGCTGGCAGGTGTCGCCATTTTTCTGATGCTATATATCGCGTTTGGGCGACTACGCAACTTGTTGCTCACCTTTGTAAACCTGCCCTTCGCCCTTATTGGCGGCGTGCTGGCGGCTTTGTTTACGGGCGGGTGGTTGTCGCTGGGGTCGATGGTTGGCTTTGTCACACTATTTGGAATCACGCTGCGCAACAGCATTATGATGGTGTCGCACTTTCAGCATTTGGTCGATGAAGAACATTGCCTATGGAGCCTCGACACCTGCATACGCGGCGCAACTGAGCGTCTGCCATCAGTGCTAATGACTGCTCTCGTTACCGCGCTGGGCTTACTGCCTTTGGCGATAGGTAGCGGCCAGCCTGGACGCGAAATTGAAGGCCCAATGGCCACGATTATTGTTGGCGGCTTAATCACCTCAACGATTTTAAATTTGCTGATTTTACCAACGATAATGCTACATTTTGGACGGTTTGAGAAACAAGAAACAACTTAATGGCACTAATCGTATTTAATATACTTAAACCGCACATCTTCATTTGGCGTGCCAGTGAGCGCGCCGCCTTCTGTGGCGGGTTGCCAGCCGATGACTTGCTCGATTTTCTTTGCTAATTCAAAGTCTTTATCGGTAATACCTTTGGCATCGTGCGTACATAGTTTGACGATAACAAACGCATAAGACACCGTTAAATCGGGGTGATGCCAAGCTGCCTCGGCCAAATGCCCAACCGTATTCACCACCATTAACGTGGCTTTCCAGCCACTGGTTTTATACTTGCGGCGAATCCAGCCGCTTTCTAAATACCAATGTGGTAGCTCTTTTTGTAGCTTGGCGATGGTTTCTTGCTCAGAATAAGTTTTGCTGGTTGTCATTTTGAACGGGTTTTTATGGCAATTTAATGAATGGAGGAAGCTACTTTAGTCAAGGTATGTGTATCCA
>JANXWL010000034.1 GCA_025351225.1 Methylotenera sp.
CGGCAGAGATGGCCGCGATAGAACCGCAAATGAAAGCGTTTCGCCAAATGATGACCTCTGCCAAAGCAGTGAAAGAAAATGATGTGATTGTGCTCGATTTAACAAGCGCTGGCACGCAAGTCAGCATCAATGGCAAGGTGCTGGGCACAATAGAAGGCATTGCGTTTAACCAAGCATTGCTGCGCGTTTGGCTGGGCGTAAACCCCGTAGACGCTGCATTGAAAAAGGCGATGTTGGGACAGTAAGTAATCTGTAGTACATACGAATAGTCAGTAATTAGCACACTTTAATTTGACTTGTTGCCAATCTATTTGCTCGTCAGTACCTTCAACTGTTTGAGTTCTGCAGTAACCTTGCTAGCAAGATTTTTTGCGCTGCTTGCGGTATGTTCTTTATCTAACCATGAGCCTTCCATCTGCACATAGGCGGTAAATGCCTTACGCTTTGTCTTAATGTCGACTAATAGCATTCTTGGATAAACGAACAGGTAGGTCGGCTTCATGGCCACACCGATGATGATGTAATCGGCGCCGCTACCCTCAGCCAAGCTTGCCGCAATATCAGTATGGTCGAATAGGTAGGTAGCAGATTGCGCTGCTGCTATTGCTTTAATCTTGTCATTGACTGGCACAATCTGTAC
This sequence comes from Methylotenera sp., assembly GCA_025351225.1. Classification (GTDB taxonomy): domain Bacteria; phylum Pseudomonadota; class Gammaproteobacteria; order Burkholderiales; family Methylophilaceae; genus Methylotenera_A. The sequence continues at coordinate 641 of JANXWL010000034.1, forward strand.
GCCATCATTAGCCAATTTTTGTTTAAACGCATCGTTAAAATGGGCAATGCGCGCCAGCTCTTCTGGCGGATTTGGCAAGTCTGTCAGATCGCTGAGTGGAAAATCCAAGACCATGACTTTGCCAATTGATGTTTCTACAGTTAAGGTTTCAGCTGGTTTGGCCGTGTTTTGTGCAGTGGCTACTGGTGCAGTTATAGCTGGCTTGGTAGTTGATGACCCAGCGCAGGCGGATAGAAAGGCTAAACCAGCTAGACTTAGAAGAAAAATCACGTTCAGCGTTAAACTTTTCATGACTAAATCCTTTGGGCGCATTACGTTTGTTTAAAGTATGCAAACACTAAAATATTCGACTTTGTATTAAATAGGACGCGAAGGAAACAAGATAAGTTCCTTGAATAAATAGCGGGCAATCAATTTAGGGTTCACTTGCTTTATTATTAATTTTGCAAAAGAAGCTTTAATCTAGCCAGTTTGAAACATGTTTTGCTATCGTGTAATGCGAAATATACTTGCATATTCATGAAATTAAGATGCGTTGAAACTTGCCGAAGTAGCACTTTTAGGCAATAATTATGCCTTTACAAAACAGCGTTAAAAACGCGTTTGTATATTTAAAAATATCGATTTCAACACGGTTTTGCTGGTGTTTCGCTATCAAAGCCGACAAAGTTTTAGCTAAATTAGGGAGAATATTATGGCAACACGTAAAGACTTAGCCAACGCAATTCGTGCGTTATCAATGGATGCAGTTCAAAAAGCCAATTCTGGCCACCCAGGCGCGCCGATGGGCATGGCGGAAATTGCTGAAGAGCTTTGGAACCACCATTTAAGCCATAATCCAACCAATCCTAAATGGGCAAATCGCGACCGTTTTGTGCTTTCTAACGGTCATGGCTCTATGCTAATTTATTCTTTGTTGCATCTAACTGGCTATGATTTGAAAATGGAGCAAATTCAATCGTTCCGTCAATTGCACTCACAATGCGCTGGCCACCCAGAATACGGCTACGCGCCAGGCGTTGAAACAACCACTGGCCCATTAGGCCAAGGTATTGCTAACGGTGTTGGTTTTGCGATGGCTGAAAAGTTAATGGCTAATCAATTTAACAAACCTGGCCACGATATTGTTAACCACAACACTTATGTTTTCTTAGGCGATGGTTGCATGATGGAGGGCGTTTCGCATGAGGCTTGTGCATTGGCTGGCACTTGGGGCTTGGGCAATTTAGTGGCGTTTTGGGATGACAATGGTATTTCTATCGATGGCCATATTGAAGGCTGGTACACAGACGACACAGCAAAACGTTTTGAATCATACGGTTGGCATGTGCAATCAGTTGACGGCCACGACGTAGCGGCAATTGGCGCCGCCATTGCAGCAGCTAAAAAAGTAACTGATAAACCTAGCTTGATTTGTTGTAAAACAGTGATTGGTATGGGTTCGCCAAACAAATCTGGCAGCCACGATTGCCACGGTTCTGCATTAGGTTTAGAAGAGGTAGCTGCAACACGTGCCAACATTGGTTGGAACTATCCTCCATTTGAAATTCCAGCCGATGTTTATGCTGGTTGGGATGCAAAAGCTAAAGGCGCTGCTGCTGAGGCCGCATGGAACACGAAATTTGCCGCTTACAAGGCCGCTTTTCCAGCTGAAGCTGCAGAATTCACACGCCGTATGGCAGGTGATTTGCCAGCTAACTGGACAGAAGCAACTAACGCAATTATTGCTGCAATCAACGAAAAAGCTGAGGGTAATGCATCACGCAAAGCATCACAAAACGCTATTGCTGCATTAGCACCATTGTTGCCAGAATTCTTAGGCGGCTCAGCTGACTTAACAGGTTCTAACTTAACATCATGCAGCAGCTTTACACACGTAGATGCCAAAAAGCCTGGTAACTATATTTCTTACGGCGTGCGTGAATTTGGTATGGCCGCGATTATGAACGGCGTTGCACTACATGGTGGTTTATTACCATTCGGCGGCACATTCCACATGTTCTCTGATTACATGAAAAGTGGCATGCGTATGTCTGCGCTAATGCATCAACGCGTCATTTACGTGTTAACGCACGATTCTATCGGCCAAGGTGAAGATGGACCAACACACCAACCAGTAGAGAATACATCAGGCTTGCGTTACATTCCTCGTATGGATGTATGGCGCCCAGGTAGTGCCACAGAAACAACAGTAGCTTGGGTTGCTGCAGTTGAGCGTCATGATGGCCCTAGCAGCTTAGTGCTATCACGCCAAAACTTGGCTGGTATTAAGCACAATGCAAGCGACTTTGCTGGTATTCGCAAAGGTGCTTATGTGCTTTCTGATTGTGCTGGCAAAGCCGATTTGATTTTTATTGCCAACGGTTCAGAGCTTGATTTAGCAGTAAAAGCAGCAGCAGAACTTACAGCTGCAGGCAAAAAAGTGCGCGTGGTTTCTATGCCATCAACTAATGTGTTCGATCGTCAAGACCAAGCCTATAAAGACAGCGTATTAACGGCTGGTGTTAAACGTGTGGCGATTGAAGCGGCGCACCCAGACTTTTGGCGCAAATATGTTGGCCTAGAAGGTGCAGTTGTGGGCATTAATACCTTTGGTGAATCAGCACCAGGCGGCGTGTTAATGAAACACTTTGGATTTACGGTAGAAAACGTAGTCAATACAGCAAAAAGCCTTTTGTAATAGTTGACGAAGTTTCAGTGTAGGCTAACTTGGGCGTAAGCCCAAGTTAAGCGAAGCGGCCGAAACTAAAATGTAGTTACTGTCGCTAAATCAGTGCTTTAATTAGTAAGTATTAGCACTATTTAGTGTCAGTTTAAAAGAGCCTCTATGTGAGGCTCTTTTTATTTGGTAAAATAGAGCTAAATAATCAATTAACTAGGGATTACGCATGGCTATCAAAATAGGCATTAATGGTTTCGGGCGCATTGGGCGCATGGTATTGCGAGCAGTCGTGCAAGAAGCAGAGTTTAGCAATATTGAAGTGGTAGCAGTAAATAGCTCTTACGACCTTGAATATATGATGTACATGCTGAAATATGACTCTGTGCATGGCAGGTTTGATGCCAAATTAGAAGCAAGCAACGGGCATTTATTGGTAAATGGACAAAAAATTCATATAACTGCTGAGCGTGACCCTATTAATATTGATTGGACTGCCAGTGGTACGGATATTGTGGTTGAATCAACAGGTGCGTTTTTAACGGTGGAAAGCTGTCAGCCGCACATTAATGGCGGCGCGAAAAAAGTCGTGCAATCTGCGCCAGGTAAAGATGACACGCCAATGTTTGTGTATGGCGTTAACCATCAAGAATACAAAGGACAGCCAATTGTGTCTGCCGCTTCTTGCACAACCAATGCGCTAGCCCCTTTGGTTAAAGTTTTGCATGATAGCTTTGGCATTAAACGAGGGCTTATGACAACTGTGCATGCAGCAACTGCCTCACAAAAAACGGTGGATGGACCAAGTAAAAAAGATTGGCGCGGCGGTCGTGGTGTGTTCGAAAATATTATTCCCTCTAGCACTGGCGCGGCTAAGGCTGTAGGCATTGTGATTCCTGCATTAAATAAAAAACTCACAGGTATGTCATTACGTGTGCCAAGTGCCGATGTTTCTGTGGTTGATTTAACAGTAGAGCTTACCCAAGAAGCCACATATGAAGCGATTTGCGCAGCCATGAAAACCGCCGCCAATGGGGAGCTTAAAAATGTGTTGGCTTACACAGATGAAAAAGTGGTTTCTACTGATTTTCGTGGTGACCCAGCGGCTGGCGTCTTTGATGCAGGCGCAGGCATCATGTTAGATAGCACTTTTGTGAAAGTAATCGGTTGGTACGATAACGAATATGGTTATACATGCAACTTGCTTCGCCTTGTTCAACACGTATCAAAATAAACCTAATCAAATAAAATGTAGCCAATTAAAATGAATTTCATCAAAATTACCGATTTAGATTTAAGTGGCAAACGCGTATTTATTCGTTCTGACCTTAATGTACCTGTTGCAAATGGTAAAGTCACATCTGATGCGCGCATCACGGCTAGCATGGACACCATTGAATATGCGCTGTCTCATGGCGCAAAAGTCATGGTGACATCGCACCTTGGTCGACCAGAGGAAGGTATTTATTCAGAAGAAAACTCGCTGCAACCAGTGGCAGATGTGATTTCAGCAAAATTGGGTAAAAAAGTACGATTGGTAAAAAATTGGCTTAGTGATGAATCGCCCGCTGGCAGTTTAGAAATAGCCAACGGTGAAATGGTGTTGCTAGAAAATTGCCGCTTTAATCTGGGCGAAAAGAAAAATAATGACGAGTTAGCCAAAAAATATGCCGCTCTATGTGATGTGTTTGTGATGGATGCCTTTGGCACTGCACACCGCGCCGAAGCGAGTACGCATGGCATTGCCAAGTTTGCGCCAGTAGCCTGTGCGGGGCTATTGTTGGCAGAAGAATTACATGCGCTGACTAAGGCCTTGCTCGACCCAAAACGCCCAATGGTGGCGATTGTGGGCGGCAGCAAAGTTTCTACTAAATTAAGCGTGCTAGAAAGCTTATCAGATAAAGTTGATCAATTAGTAGTAGGCGGCGGCATCGCCAATACATTTTTAAAAGCGGCTGGACACGAGGTTGGACAATCGCTTTGTGAGGATGATTTGGTGCCCACAGCTCGTGCATTAATGGAAAAAATGTCTCAAAGAGGTGCAGCAGTGCCAATTCCAGTAGACGTTGTGTGCGGTAAAAAATTTGATGCAAATGAGCCAGCAGTGAAGAAAGACGCGGGTGCTGTGCTTTCAGATGACATGATTTTTGATATTGGCGCGAAATCTGCTGAGGAATTAGTAGAGATTATTAAAAATGCGGGTACCGTTGTTTGGAATGGCCCTGTAGGCGTGTTTGAATTTGACCAATTTGCTGAAGGCACTAAAGCAATAGCAAAAGCCATCGCCGAAACAAAAGCATTTACTTTGGCGGGCGGCGGGGACACGATTGCCGCGATTCAAAAATACGATATTTACAACAAAATAGATTATATTTCGACCGCTGGTGGTGCATTTTTAGAGTTTTTAGAAGGCAAAACTTTGCCCGCAGTGGCGATTTTAGAAAGTCGTGCAGCAGGTTAAATTAGGTAGCAGCCAAATGCAGAAAAAGGGGCATAAGCCCCTTTTTTAGTTATTCAGATATTGTAAATTATGTTGAGAAGTTAAAAATGATACTACGTAAAACAAAAATTGTGGCAACACTAGGCCCAGCCTCAAGTAGCGAGGAGATGATTGCGCGCTTAATTACGGCAGGTGTAGATGTGGTGCGGCTTAATTTTTCGCATGGTAGTGCGCAAGATCATATAAAACGTGCAGAAATCGTGCGTAAAATTGCGGCAAAACTTAATCGTCCAATTGGCGTATTGTGCGATTTGCAAGGGCCTAAAATTCGTATTGGCAAATTTGAGTTAGGCAAAATCACCCTTAAAACAGGTGATTTATTTGTATTAGATGCTGATTGCGCATTGGGTAATCAATATCAAGTGGGTTTAGATTACAAAGACTTGCCGCAACAGGTATCAGCCGACACCTTACTTTTGCTAGATGATGGCCGCATCGAACTAAAAGTAGATTGTGTACGCGGCAATCAAATTCATTGTGTGGTAATGACTGATGGCGTGCTATCAAATAACAAAGGTATTAATTTACAGGGCGGCGGCTTAAGCGCAGATGCACTAACGGATAAAGATATTGAAGATATTAAAACAGCGGTGGCGCTTGAAGCAGATTACATCGCGATTTCATTTCCCAGAGATGAGAAAGACGTTTTACTAGCGAAAAGTTTGGTTAAAAAAGCAGGCGGTACAGCCAGTATTATTGCAAAAATTGAACGTGCCGAAGCCATCGATAACCTTGAAGCAATTATTCATGCATCTGACGCAATTATGGTCGCGCGTGGCGATTTAGGCGTAGAAGTGGGCGATGCTGCCGTGCCTGGCTTGCAAAAGCGTATGATACGCATGGCGCGTGCGCAAAATAAATTAGTGATTACCGCTACGCAAATGATGGAGTCGATGATTAACAGCCCAATTCCAACACGTGCAGAGGTGTCTGATGTTGCCAATGCCGTGTTGGATGGCACTGATGCGGTCATGCTATCTGCCGAAACAGCCGCTGGACAATATCCTATACAAACCGTATTAGCCGTACATCGTGTGTGCATTGAAGCAGAAAAAGAATATGAAAGTTTGCATCATGCCAATCGACGCCCGCAGCGGCTACAACAAACAGACGAAGCCATTGCTGCCGCTGCTATATTTACAGCGCAAAGTTTTAATGTGAAGGTAATCGCTGCGCTTACACAGTCAGGCAACGCCGCTCAATGGTTGTCACGTGCCGACAGCAGCATACCTATCTATGCATTATCTCCAGATAAAGTGGCGCGCCGTAAACTAACCTTGCATCGTAATGTTTTCCCGTACCCCATTGAACAAAGTAGCAAAAATAGAGATGAAATTTTACGAGAAATGGAACAAGTACTTTTAAATAATAACGCAGTGCAGGCTGGCGATACGGTATTACTGACGTTTGGTGAGCCAATAGGCAGCCCAGGCGGCACTAACACACTTAAAATAATCAAAATTGGCGAGCATAGAGCGACTTAAAAATTAGCATCAACTGCCTACACAAACTATAATTAGCAGTCTTAACTGCCTAAATATCACTATGACCCAACCCTTACTAAAAACGTCCATTACAAGCTTAAAGTTAATTCACCAAGGTAAAGTGCGCGATATTTACGCGATTGACGATGCAACGATGTTGTTGGTGAGCACCGATAGGCTCTCTGCTTTCGATGTGATATTGCCCACAGGTATTGCTAACAAAGGGGCGATGCTGACGCAAATGGCTAATTTTTGGTTCGAAAAGCTCAATCATATTGTGCCGAATCACTTAACGGGTATTGCGCCAGAATCAGTTGTAACGAATGACGCAGATAAGGCCCAGCTTGGCGCGCGCGCAGTTGTGGTAAAAAAACTCAAAGCCTTGCCTATTGAAGCCATTGTGCGCGGCTATTTGGTGGGCAGCGGATGGAAAGAATACAAACAAAAAGGCACCGTATGCGGCATTCAATTGCCTGCTGGCTTGCAAGAAGCGTCAAGGCTGCTAAGCCCAATATTTACGCCGTCCAGCAAAGCGGCTGTGGGGGAACATGATGAGAATATTAGTATCGCGCAAGTTGAGGCTTTAATTGGCAAAGACATGACGCAACAAGTCGCAAAAGTGGCTATTCAGCTTTATACAGAAGCCGCAGAATACGCGCTTACCAAAGGTATTATTATTGCTGATACTAAGTTTGAATTTGGGCTGGATGCTAATGGTGTATTGCATGTGATGGATGAAGTTTTAACGCCCGATTCGTCACGCTTTTGGCCTGCTGAAACCTATCAACTTGGCAGTAACCCGCCCAGTTACGATAAGCAATATGTGCGTGATTGGCTGGAAAGTATTCATTGGAATAAAGCACCACCTGCTCCTGCATTGCCAAACGATGTGGCGCAACGTACTAGCGAAAAATACATGGAAGCGTATGAGAAACTTACAGGCCACAAGTTAGCCCAATAATGGGTTTGCGCGACAAATTAAGTCAAATCACAGCAAAACTCAAAGCAGAGTTTGAGTTTTATCGTCGCCTGCAACAACATCCACAAACCCCAAAATTGGCTAAAGCCTTGCTATGGCTAGCAATTGGCTATTTACTAATGCCATTCGATTTAATTCCGGATTTTTTGCCCATTATTGGCCAATTAGATGAAGTGGTCATCATCCCATTACTGTTATACTTTGCACTCAAGTTAACGCCAGCGACCGTAATAGCTGCCTGCAGACTAGAAAACCTTGCAGATTAGAAACTTAGATATTAGACAACAACTTATGCAACTTTGGCAAATAATTTCAAATTTTGATGCACATTTGCCGCAATTGGTCGCCATGCATGCCAATTTAGTTTACGTCATTCTATTTGCAGTGGTATTTTTGCAAATGGGCGTGCTACCGTTATTTTTTCTCCCCAGTAACCCGTTTTTATTTGTATGTGGCGCGGTTTGGGCTGCATCTGGGCTCAATATTCTTTTGCTGGTTGTAGTGTTAATCACAGCCGCCATACTGGGTAATTTTTTTGGTTATTGGCTTGGCGGTACAGTTGGGCAAGCATTTTTTGTGAATTATTTAAAATGGCCCAATCAAGCATCGCTGGATAAAACGCACACTTTTTACGATAAGCATGGCGAAAAAGGCTTTTTAGTCACTTTGTTTTTACCTGTTATTCGTACGCTTGCCCCATTTATGGCAGGTGTAACACAGATGAATTTCATTAAATTTTCCCGCTCAGTATCGTTAGGCGCGGTGCTGTGGGTGCTGGTTTGCGTGTTGTCAGGTTACTTCTTTGGCAACATTCCTACTATTAAAAATCATTTAGGTTTTGTGACTTTACTAGGCTTGGCATTGGTCATTACCGTATTTTTGGCTAAAAAAATATGGGATGCGATTGCCAAAAAATAAGTGTAAACCTCGTAAAGCCTCAAATCTGCAACAATGTAGCAACAATCTTGGCTTATAATCTCGCTTTTTCAAACAATAGGCAATATTTAAAATGTCATTAAACTTAGTTCCATCAGGCAAAAACCTCCCTCATGATTTTAACGTGATTATCGAAATTCCTATGCAGGGCGACCCTGTGAAATATGAAGTGGACAAGGACACAGGTGCTCTGTTTGTTGATCGCTTTATGGGTACATCCATGCAGTATCCCTGTAATTACGGCTATATTCCGCATACGCTAGCCGATGACGGCGACCCAGTAGACGTGCTAGTGATTACGCCAGTACCCTTGCTACCAGGCGTTGTTGTGCGTTGTCGTGCGCTAGGTATGTTGCAAATGACCGATGAAGCAGGTGGCGATGGTAAGTTGTTGGCTGTACCCATTGAAAAAGTCTGTGGTCTATATGCTTACCAAAAAACCTATAAAGATGTTTCACCTTGGCGTTTAGAAATGATTGCGCACTTTTTTGAGCATTACAAAGATTTAGACAAAGGCAAATGGGTGAAAATTGAAGGCTGGGTTGATATTGACGAAGCCCATAAAGAAATTATGGACGGCCTAGCACGTTATAACAGCGCAGAGATTAAACCTGCATTCTAGTTTTAAGTACGCAAAAAGGCGCGACGATTCGCGCTTTTTTATTGCCTAAAATTAAGCTGCAGCTACACCAAGTAGGCTGCCTATACCTGCAGAAACAGCCATTGCCAGTACGCCCCAAAAAGCCACGCGTGTAGCGCCTAGCCAACAATTTGCGCCACCTACTTTTGCGGCTAGGCCACCTAAAGCAGCCAAAAAAGCCAATGACATCAAGGCCACAGGCAGTATTAAGTTTGATGATGGTATCAATAGCACAACTAACAAAGGCAAGGCTGCACCCAGTGCAAATGACGCTGCAGAAGCCAGTGCTGCCTGAATTGGCTGTGCAGACATGGTATCGTTTATGCCAAGCTCATCGCGTGCATGTGAGCCAAGTGCGTCATATGCAGTGAGCTGCAATGCCACTTGATGTGCTAAATCAGGCGTTAAACCACGCCCAACATAAATACCCGCTAACTCGTTTAGTTCGTGATCAAAATCGGTTTCTAACTCTACACGTTCACGTTCTAAATCAGCTGTTTCGGCATCGGCTTGCGAGCTAACTGAAACATACTCGCCCGCCGCCATTGCCATGGTTCCTGCCACTAAACCTGCCACGCCAGACAATAAAATAGACGCATGTGACATGTGTGCAGCTGCCACGCCAATGATGAGGCTGGCGGTGGAAATAATGCCATCGTTAGCGCCTAGTACAGCGGCGCGTAACCAGCCAATACGATGAAGGCGATGATATTCGGAATGTTTTAACATAATTTTTAAATAAAAAACTTGGTTTGTTTATTTCAATATTAAGATTGCTTTTACAAGCATTTGGTTTACTAGTATCAAGAATAAAATGGTTTTTAAAATTATTGGCTTTGCTAGCACAAACATAAGTGTAATAAAAAAGGCGATCCAGCGTTTTATTTCTGGGGCGCCTTTTTAATAGTTAACTCATTACATGTGTAGCAATGGCACAATCAGTAAAGCTACGATATTGATAATTTTAATCAATGGGTTGACTGCAGGGCCAGCGGTATCCTTGTATGGGTCACCAACGGTGTCGCCAGTAACAGCTGCCTTGTGTGCGTCTGAGCCTTTACCGCCATGGTTGCCGTCTTCAATATATTTCTTAGCGTTATCCCACGCACCGCCGCCGGTACACATAGAAATAGCCACAAATAAACCAGTGACAATCGTACCCATTAGCAAGCCGCCTAATGCGACAGGGCCTAGTAGCAAGCCAACAGCAATTGGCACAGCCACTGGCAATAGTGATGGGATCATCATTTCTTTAATCGCGGCAGTCGTTAGCATGTCAACTGCTTTGCCGTATTCTGGCTTGGCCGTGCCTTCCATGATGCCTTTGATATCACGGAATTGACGACGGACTTCTTCAACTACTGCGCCAGCTGCACGACCAACGGCTTCCATCGCCATCGCTGCGAATAGGAATGGAATCAAGCCACCAATAAATAAGCCAATAATCACCATTGGATCGCTTAGGTCAAACTTCAAATCCATACCTGCACTAGATAGTTTGTGCGTGTAATCAGCAAATAACACCAATGCCGCCAAACCTGCAGAACCAATGGCATACCCCTTGGTAACGGCTTTGGTAGTGTTGCCAACCGCATCCAATGGGTCAGTCACATCGCGTACGCTACTTGGCAACTCGGCCATTTCGGCAATGCCGCCCGCGTTATCCGTAATAGGGCCGTAAGCATCAAGCGCTACTACAATGCCTGCCATACTCAGCATTGAAGTCGCAGCAATTGCAATACCATACAAGCCGCCTAAATGAAACGCTGTCCAAATCGCCAAACAAACCGATAATACAGGCCAAGCAGTTGATTTCATTGAGATGCCAATGCCTGCGATGATGTTAGTTGCGTGGCCAGTGGTTGAAGCTTGCGCCACGTGTTGCACGGGCGCGTATTGTGTGCCTGTGTAGTATTCGGTAATCCACACCAATGCTGCGGTTAGAACCAGGCCAACTGCACATGCACCAAACAATTGGTTGGCAGAGATGGTTAATGCGCCTGCAACCAAACCTTCTGGGAACATTTTCATGGTCACAAAATAGAAGGCAATCAGTGACAATATGCCCGCAACCGCAAGGCCTTTATACAAAGCAGGCATCACGTTTTTCATACCTGGTGAGGCTTTAACAAAGAAGCAACCAATGATAGAGGCCACGATTGACACCGCACCAAGCATGAGTGGGTAAATAATTCCGTTAGAGCCTGCATTAGTAATCAGCAAGTGACCTAACACCATGGTTGCGATTAATGTCACAGCATAAGTCTCGAACAAATCGGCTGCCATGCCTGCGCAATCACCCACGTTATCACCGACGTTATCGGCAATAACGGCTGGGTTGCGTGGGTCATCTTCTGGAATGCCTGCTTCGACTTTACCCACCAAGTCTGCACCAACGTCTGCACCTTTAGTGAAAATACCGCCGCCCAAACGCGCGAAAATTGAGATAAGAGATGAGCCAAAAGCAAGGCCGATTAGTGGGTCTAGGTTAGTTGCATTTTCTGCACCTAAAAACCAGTAAAAACCAGCGACGCCGAACAAACCCAAGCCAACAACCAACATGCCTGTTACCGCACCGCCTTTAAAGGCTACGTCAAACGCAGGTGCAATACCACCTGTAGCCGCTTGTGCGGTACGCACGTTAGCTTTTACAGACACGTTCATGCCAATAAAGCCGCACGCGCCTGATAATAAAGCACCAAGCACAAAGCCAATTGCAGTCGTTGTGCCTAAAAACACGGCAACTAATATCGCCAGCACCACGCCTACCATCGCGATAGTTTTATATTGACGTGCTAGATATGCAGCAGCGCCTTGTTGAATCGCCCCCGCAATTTCTTGCATACGCGCGTTGCCAGCTGGCAAATTGGTGATCCATTTACTCATTACTACGCCGTATAACACCGCTAAAACGGCGGCAGCAATGGCGATTATTAGTGCAACTGACATGACTTCTCCCTATCTATATTGAATGTATAAATCTGAAACAACATCAAACGCGCAAACCAACTATTTATATTGAATTAAATGCAAACAAGTTGTAAAAAGTGTAATTAATCTGTAACAACCCGCTGCATTATGGCACTAATATTATGGCGCGACAACCACTTACGCAAGTTTGCAGTTTTTGGTTTAGTTGCGTTTTTGATTAGCCTGTGAGGGGATGGAGGAGGCTAATTTTTTGTGGATAGTTTGTGGATAGATTGTGTAGCAGAACTCAGTTGCAATGTAAATTTAGTGGTTAATTGAATGCATTTTTCTGAAGTGATTGAGACCTAGTGCTCACTTTTTCTAGCTAATGAGTTGAGTTTATTGGCCAATGTCGAATCGCCTAAATCATTGGCTAATTGTTTTAAGCTGTTTGATGCGTGCGCAGAAAGCTTACGAGGCACTTTAATTATGACTTTTGGGCGAGATTTTACTTGCACTTTCACCACAATTGCAGTAACTTTACATTCCCTAAAAAGTTGGCTGCTAAGTTGCAAATTTTGTAATTGAGTCAATAAGCTAGCATGTGTTAACTTGATTTTATTGGCCACAATTGCACTGCTAGCCAAAACGATAAGTTGACCGTTAGTAAGGCTGCTAGCAAAGCTGTTTTCAGTTATTATTTTAGGCGCAGCAGCTAACCAAAATTGTTGTAAATGCTGGTGAGCTTGTACGCTTTTATTGAAAGCACTCAATTCGCTGTTGTCGCTAAACAGGTTATTAATTTTTCGCATGCTATTATAGGCGGTATACAAAACTTGGATTGTAACCAAAAAATTGTATGAATATTATTTTTGTATCAAACAAAATGGCAAAAGCCAAAACATTGTCTCTTGTTCAGACAAGCTTGCTGCTGGCCGCTTTAGTGTTAGTGCCCGTTTTATTGACCTTGCTGTTCATTACACCTAAAGACAATATTAAAGAGCAAGGCATGAAAGCCTTGCTACCCCCGCAGCTTAAAAGTTCTATTATTTCATCGCAAGTACATTTAGACGCTTACGCCAAAGAGCTGGGCGAGCTACAAGCACGTATGATGCGCTTAGACGCGCAAAGTCAGCGCTTGGCTAAACTGGCTGGCGAAAAAGCTAAACCTGATACTACTAAGCCAGACAACAGTAAGCCAAATATTAAACCACTGGGTTTGCAGCCTAGCGACACTTTGTTGTCTGGCAAAGGTGGCCCGCTTGTTAACGCGCGCCCTATGACAGAGCGCGATTTAATTGCTGCTATTGCCGCATTAACTGAGGCGGTAGATGCCCGTGACGATTCTTTAAGTAGCTTAGAGGCAAAAATTTTGCAGCAAAGCGTACTTAAAGGCATGTTGCCCAATAGTAGTCCTGTTAGTGTGGCTTTTAACTCGTCTAGTTATGGCTGGCGTATTGATCCTTTTACAGGCTATAAAGCGTTTCACGAAGGTTTAGATTTTCCTGCCAACACTGGTACACCGATTTACGCAGCAGCAGATGGCATCGTCTCCGAGGCTGACCATACACCCGATTATGGTAATATAGTCAAAATTGAACATGGCTCAGGTTTAGAGACGCGCTATGCGCATGCATCTAAGTTGCTAGTGCATGTTGGTGAGCGCGTGGTTAAAGGTCAAGCAGTTGCAGAGGTAGGCAGCACGGGCAGATCGACTGGGCCACATTTGCATTATGAAATAAGGTTAAATGGTGAGTCTTTGGATCCACGTAAATATCTAGCCAATTAGTACACAATATTTAAGCTTGAAATTAAACCTAAAGCCCCCATTAGTTTAAACATAAGCATGATTTAAAATAGCGTCATTTAAAATAAAGTAATTTTTACTCAATCCAATTAAGAGGTTTCCGCATTAGGCGGAAAATCGGTGTCCCTTCATGTTATCCACGTTGTTCAGAAAATTCTTTGGTACTAGAAATGATCGCTTAGTTAAGCAATACTTTCAAAAAGTAAAAGAAATTAATGCGCTAGAGCCTGCCATGCAAGCCTTATCCGATGCGGATTTGCGTGCAAAAACAGAAGAGTTCAAACAACGCTTTACAGCAGGCGAAAGCTTAGAAAAGCTATTGCCAGAAGCGTTTGCGGTTGTGCGGGAAGGCAGTGTACGTGCGCTTGGTATGCGTCATTTTGATGTGCAAATGATTGGTGGCATGGTGCTAAACGCGGGTAAAATTGCCGAAATGCGCACTGGTGAAGGTAAAACACTGGTGGCAACTTTGCCAGTGTATTTAAATGCCGTTACGGGCAAAGGCGTGCATGTGGTGACGGTGAATGATTACCTTGCCAAGCGTGATGCCGAGTGGATGGGCAAGCTATATAATTTTCTGGGTTTGTCGGTCGGTATTAATTTATCGCAAATGCAGCATGACGCCAAACAATTGGCCTATGCGGCTGATATTACCTACGGCACCAATAATGAATTTGGCTTTGATTACTTGCGCGACAACATGGTGTTTACCGCTGAAGAGCGTACGCAACGTAAATTAAGCTATGCTTTAGTCGATGAAGTGGATTCAATTTTAATTGATGAAGCACGTACGCCACTGATTATTTCTGGCCAAGCCGAAAATAGCATTGATTTATATAATCAAATTAATGCGGTAGCACTGCAACTCACTAAACAACAAGCAGAGGATGGCGAAGGCGATTTTTGGGTCGATGAAAAAGCGCAAACTGTCACCATGAGTGAGGCGGGACACGAGCGCGCAGAAGCTATTTTAACTAGCTCAGGTTTGTTACCAGTGGGTTCTAGTTTGTATGAGCCCGCCAACATCACCTTGATACATCATTTGTATGCTTCACTACGCGCGCAAAACTTGTTTAATCGCGATCAACACTATGTAGTGCGTGATGGCGAAATTATTATTGTCGATGAATTTTCTGGCCGCATGATGCCAGGCCGCCGCTGGTCAGATGGCTTGCATCAAGCGGTAGAGGCCAAAGAAGGCGTTGCGATTCAAAAAGAGAATCAAACGCTGGCGTCAATCACGTTTCAAAACTACTTCCGCATGTACGAAAAATTAAGCGGCATGACGGGTACTGCCGATACTGAAGCTTATGAATTTAATCAGATTTACGGCCTGGAAACGGTAGTGATTCCAACTCATCGCAGCATGTTGCGTAAAGATGCAATGGATAAGGTTTATCGCACTTCTGCCGAGAAATATAATGCAGTGATTGAAGACATTCGGGCTTGTCAGGCAATTGGCCAGCCCGTTTTAGTTGGTACAACGTCGATTGAGAATTCAGAAATTATTTCAAATTTACTCACTAAAGTGAATTTGAAACACGAAGTGCTCAACGCTAAACAGCACGAGCGCGAAGCGCATATTGTCGCTGAGGCTGGTCAACCAGGCGCGATTACTATCGCCACTAATATGGCGGGCCGAGGCACGGATATTGTGCTGGGCGGCAATCCAGAAGCCAGCATTCATGCGGTGCACAGTGATGCCAACCTAAGTGACACCGAAAAAGAAAGCAAAGCCGCGCAACTGAAAGCTGATTGGCAACTTCGCCACGATACAGTAGTGACTGCTGGCGGTTTGCATATTATCGGCACCGAGCGTCATGAATCACGTCGCGTGGATAATCAATTGCGTGGCCGTTCTGGCCGTCAAGGCGACCCAGGCTCTAGCCGTTTTTACTTGGCATTAGATGACCAATTGCTGCGTATTTTCTCGGGCGATCGTGTTTCTGCGATTATGGAGCGCTTGAAAATGCCAGAAGGAGAGGCGATTGAGCACGCCATGGTGTCGCGTGCGATTGAAAATGCGCAACGCAAGGTTGAAGGCCGTAACTTTGATATTCGCAAACAGCTATTAGAGTTTGATGATGTTTCAAACGACCAACGTAAAGTGATTTACGAGCAACGCAACGAATTATTGGAAGCCGCCGATATTGGTGAAACGATTACTGCTATGCGCGGTGATGTATTGTCACAAATCATCACTACACATATTCCACATGGTAGTGTTGAAGAGCAATGGGATATTCCAAGCTTAGAGAAAGAGCTTGTTGCTGAGACAGGCCTTGATTTGCCTTTGCAAAAAATGTTAGAAGACAATCCAGACTTGCACGAAGAAACCTTGCGTGAGCATATTTTTGAAGCGGCTGATGCCTCTTATAAATCTAAAGAAATATTAGCTAGCGTCGATACCATGCGCCAATTCGAGCGTTCTGTGATGCTGCAAAGCCT
>JANXWL010000046.1 GCA_025351225.1 Methylotenera sp.
ATGCTGCAACACCAACAACCCATCATAAAGCAACTGGTTGACGGGGTTTTTACCAACAATGCCAATAATTCCACACATAAAGGTAAGCGTCCTTAAAAGTTAATTCTAGTCATATTTTACATGTTTAGCGACAGCGGACGGTAGAAGCGGCAAGGCCGTTTTTACTAACGCCTCTAATGGCGAGCTAAACATGGCGTTCGTCCAACGCGCATCTTTAGGCAAGCTGGTAAGACCTGCCAAAAACACCAATACGCAAACGATTAGCAAGCCACGAGCACAACCAAATACTGCACCAATACCGCGATTGAGCCAATTGAGACCAATTTTCTTAATTAAACTTGAAAGCGCAATACATAACAAACTTGAAATGAGCAAAACACCTAAAAACAAAATAATATTGGCAGCTAATATTTTTAGCGATTCAGTCGGTATATCCGCTGGCAACAATGGCAATATCTGCGTTGCATAGGTTTTTGCGATATAAATAGCAGCTAACCAACCTGCTATCGCCAGTAACTCGCGCACCGCACCGCGCATCATACTCATGACAATCGAAATGCCAATAATCAGTAAAACCGTGTAATCAAAACTAGTCATCAAAACTGGTCATCTAAACGAATCATTAAAAAATTAATGCCGTATGCAAATTACTGACTTACCACCATACCTGTTAAGCCCGCGTCTTTTATGTTCTGCAGGGCAATTGCTGCTTCATTTCTATCGCTAAAAATTTGCGTTTTAAGGCGAATCTTTTGACCTTTATCGGTATTGATTTTTTCAGTTTGCGATTTGTAACCTAAATCACTTAATTTGACTTGTAATTGCTTTACGTTAGCTTCGTCAGAAAAAACACCAATTTGTACATAAAAGTGATGTTTTTTATCTTCTGCTGGCTTAGCTGATTTTTTAACGACAGGCTCTTTTTCTAGTTTTGCACTTGCTTCTGGATCTATAGGGTTGGCTGTTGACTCTGTCGACTCCGCGCTGGGCGTAGGCGGCTCAGTAGGCACAATGCTAGAATCAAAATCAGATGGGGCGGCAGGTGTAACGGTTTGTTGCTCACCTGGCAAAGTAATGGTAATTTTATCTTGCGGTTGGCTAGCAGCGCGGTCTTTCAATAGCATTGGTAACACAATAATCATCAATAACACCAATGCAATTGCACCAACCAAGCGGCGGCGTGCACGTTTTTTTAAGTTTAATTCTTGGTCGCTAGATGTGTCTTTTTGCATGCCAATTACCTTAGGTTTTCGCTTTAAACAATGCGCTATTAATTAATTTTTTCATCATGCAAATTATTGAATTTGCTAGCAACAGCATCTGCTACTGTGTAGAACGATCCGAATATAATGATTCTATCATTTTTAGCTGCACTTTTATAGGCAGAATCAATTGCAAGCGTCACGTCTGAATACAAATGAATAGCGGCTTTATTGGTGTATTTTAAAAGCTTATGCTGTAAATCATTAGCTTTGGCACCCCGCACAGCGTTAATATCTGCCACGTACCATTGCGAAATAAGCGGTGCTACAGCACCAATTACACCATCAATATCTTTATCAGCCAGCACTGCAAATACTGCCAGCGTACGGCCACAACACGCTGACATTTGTAAATTATGAGCAAGCGATTGTGCGGCTTGCGGGTTATGCGCAACATCCACAAAAATAGCCGGCATAGTATGAATTTGTTGAAAACGACCCGTTAACCTAACTGCCCTGAGAGCCTCATTAATGCTAGTATCTGCTACAGGTAATATTGCATGCAAGGCTTGCACAGCACGCAGCACGCACGCAGCATTATTTAGCTGAAAATCTCCCATTAAACCTAATAAGGACAGTCGCAACTGCATATTTTCAGATGAATAATGCCAACCAGTTCGCATTTTTTTAATTTGAAAATCACGCTGAATCACTTTTAAAGTCGCACCAACTTTTGTTGCGTAATCAATCAAGCTGGCAGGTGGATTTTCATCACCACAAATAGCCAATTTGTTTGCCCTAAAAATACCGGCTTTTTCAAAACCTATTTTTTCACGCGTGTCACCCAAAAACTCCATGTGGTCTAAATCAACCGTCGTTACTATGCTACAAGCAGGCTCAAACACATTGACCGCATCCAGTCTGCCCCCTAGGCCTACCTCCAAGATAACGATATCTAGCTGCTGGCGACAAAAGTGCCACATGGCAGCCAAAGTGCCCATCTCAAAATAAGTTAAAGCCACTTCCTCACGCGCGACTTCTACAGCGGCAAAGGCCTCACATAAATCGCCATCTGTAATAGCTTGCAAGTTAACACTTACGCGCTCGTTATAGCGGTTTAAATGGGGAGAGGTGTAACAGCCTACTTGATAACCTGCCTGCACATAAATATGACTAAGCATGGTGCAAACAGAGCCTTTACCGTTAGTGCCAGCGACTGTAATAATAGGGAATGTAGGATTTAATGCAAGTTTGTTGGCAACAATATTAACCCGATCCAAACCCATTGCGATGGATTTAGGATGCAAAGCCTCGATGTAGGCCAACCACTCGTTTGCGGTAGTTGGCTTGGGCGGTATATTAATCACGTTAAAATTAAATCAGGCGGCCTAGAATTAAGCTACTTTAGCCGTTCTCATTAAATTGGATAAAATATTGGCTAATCTTTGACGCATTTCGCGCCTATCTATAATTAAATCTACCGCACCATGGTCTACTAAAAACTCTGCACGCTGAAAGCCTTCTGGTAAGGTTTCACGTACGGTTTGCTCAATTACACGCGGGCCTGCAAATCCAATTAAGGCGTTTGGCTCGGCAATAATAATATCGCCCAACATGGCAAAACTGGCTGAAACACCACCCATGGTTGGATCTGTTAGCACCGAAATATAAGGCAAACTAGCATTAGCCAACTTTGTAAGTGCCGCGCTGGTTTTGGCCATTTGCATGAGCGACAATAAGCCTTCTTGCATACGCGCACCGCCACTGGCCGAGATACAGATAAATGGTGTTTTATTTTTGATGGCTGCATCTACGCCACGCACAAAACGCTCACCCACCACAGAACCCATCGAGCCGCCCATAAACTTGAACTCAAATGCGGCCACCACTACGCCTAAGCCATGAATTTTACCTTGCATGACGATAAGCGCGTCTTTCTCGCCACCTTCTTTTTGCGCCGCTTTCATGCGATCTGCATAGCTTTTGCTATCTTTAAATTTTAGCGGATCAATTGGCTCTACATTCGCGCCAATTTCAATACGTTTATCATCAGCGTCCAGCAGTTGATTCAAACGGTCACGCGCACCAATACGGTTATGGTGGCTACATTTGGGACATACTTCAGCGTTTGATGCTAAATCGGTTTTATACAGCACTGTCATGCACGATTCGCACTTACTCCATAAGCCTTCTGGTACGTTTTTCTTTTGTACCGAACCTACAACGCGCTTAATTTTTTGCGGAATTTTTTCTAACCAACTCATCTTTACCCCTTACGAATCAATGGTTACACGAATCAATCGTTAAATGAATCAATAGCAAGACGCAGCTCGCGCATCAAGGTGCTTACATTTTCGATTAAATTCGCTTCATTCGACTGTTCAATTTCAACCACCATGCGGCTGCCTACTACAATTGCGTCAGCAAAAGCAGCTACTTTTTTAGCCGTTGCAGCATCTTTTACGCCAAAACCTACACCGATTGGTAAGTTAGTTTTGGTACGAATTTCTGCGACACGCGCCTTTACCTGTTCGACGTCCATATTCGCCGCACCTGTCACACCTTTTAGCGACACATAATACAAAAAGCCACTGGCTTGATTCACAATTAAATTAACGCGGGCTGTATCTGAGGTTGGCGACAGTAAAAATATACTATCCATGCCATTGGCTTGCAAGCTGGCGATAAAATCTTTGCATTCTTCGGGCGGATAATCGACTGTTAGCACACCATCTACGCCTGCATTTTTGGCTGCCTGCGTAAAATTTTTTGCCCCCATCGCCTCAATTGGATTAGCGTAACCCATTAATACGATTGGTGTTTTTTGATCTTGTTGGCGAAACTCCGCTACCATTTCCAACACATGACGCAAACCCACTTTATGTAGCAATGCGCGTTCACTGGCACGTTGAATCACTGGGCCATCGGCCATCGGGTCAGAGAACGGAATTCCAAGCTCAATCATGTCTGCGCCAGATTTTACGAGCGCATGTAGCAAATTTACCGTGTGTTTAGGGTGGGGATCGCCCGCAGTAATGTAAGGGACTAAGGCTTTTTTATTGCTAGCTTTTAGGTTAGAGAATACGGTTTGTATGCGTGACATAAAATTTAAAGTGTTATATTGGCTAATTTTGCAACGGTGTTAATATCTTTATCACCGCGACCAGAGAGATTGACTAAAATCACCTCATCACTGCGCATGTTTTTGGCCATTTTTTCAGCATAGGCAAGTGCATGGCTAGATTCAAGTGCTGGGATAATGCCTTCAGTACGGCATAAACTGTGGAAAGCCGCCATTGCTTCATCATCAGTAATCGCTACGTATTCTGCACGCTTAATATCTTTTAACCATGCGTGTTCTGGGCCAACGCCTGGGTAATCTAAACCTGCCGAAACTGAGTGCGTTTCAATAATATTGCCGTCATGATCTTGCATTAAATAGGTACGATTGCCATGTAGCACGCCAATTGGGCTGTTGGCAGTAAGCGGCGCTGCATGCATACCTGTTTCCATGCCGTGGCCAGCCGCCTCAACGCCAATTAAGCGCACATTCGGCACATCAATATAGGGGTAAAAAATACCCATGGCGTTAGAGCCGCCGCCAACACAGGCTACAACCGCATCTGGCTGGCGACCAATCATTTCTTGCATTTGTTGCTTAGCTTCAATACCAATCACTGCTTGAAAATCCCGTACCATCATCGGATACGGATGTGGACCTGCCACTGTACCAATAATATAAAATGTATTTTCAATATTAGTTACCCAATCGCGCATGGCCTCGTTGAGCGCATCTTTAAGCGTTTTAGAGCCACTTTCGACTGGCACAACGGTTGCACCTAGCAATTTCATTCTAAACACGTTAGGCGCTTGGCGTTTTACGTCTTCGCTGCCCATGTAAACTACACACTCTAAGCCCAAACGTGCAGCAATAGTCGCGGTCGCCACACCATGTTGACCTGCGCCTGTTTCGGCGATAACGCGCGGCTTACCCATGCGCTTAGCCAGCAAGGCTTGACCAATAGTGTTATTGACTTTGTGTGCGCCTGTGTGGTTTAAGTCTTCACGTTTTAAGTAAATTTGCGCCCCGCCCACTTTTTTACTCCAGCGCTCAGCGTGGTAAATGGGGCTTGGACGGCCAACAAAGTGTTTTAAATCATAAGCATACTCAGCCAAAAAAATTGGATCGTAGCGGTATTTTTCATACATTGCGCGCAGCTCATCTAAGGCTTCTACCAAAGTTTCTGCAACAAACGTCCCACCAAACTGACCAAAATGGCCACGCTCATCAGGCATGTCATACACTTGCATTTTTAACTCCTAGATTCTTCTACCGCATGCATAAATGCAGCTATTTTAGCCACATCTTTAATACCTTTGCTTTGCTCTACACCGCCACTAACATCCACCGCATAAGGCCGCACTTGCTTTATACCTAAAGCGACATTTTCTGCTGTAAGGCCACCCGCCAAAATCACCGGTTTTGCAAGGTTTTGGGGAATCAAGCCCCAATCAAACACTTGGCCAGTGCCCCCAAAAGCAGCTTCTGTATAAGTATCTAGCAGCAAGGCTTTTGCAGACTCAAATTCGACTTCGTATTGTAACAAATTTGTGTCTGCTTTAATGCGAATTGCCTTGTAATAAGGCAACTTTATTTGCTCACAATCGCTTGGTGTTTCATCACCATGAAACTGCACAATATCAATGCGCACTTGAGCCAAAACTGTTTTAATTTCTGCAGGCAAGGCATTCACGAATAGCGCGACCACACTTACAAAAGGTGGAATTGCAGCGACAATGTGTTGTGCTTGCTCAACAGTCACAAAACGCGGGCTAGGTTGATAAAATACCAACCCTATCGCATCAGCACCTGCGTTAACAGCCGCCAAAGCGTCTTCTACACGGGTAATGCCGCAAATTTTGACTCGAGTTCTATTGTATTGTTCCATAATGTATAAGCCTAACTTAAACCACGAGCAATGTCAGTTAAATCAGCATTAGCATACGTTGTGTGCAAGGTAACTCAAATTTTTTGTCATACTCAACACCCACTAAATATAAGCCATTAGGCGAAAATGTGGGTGGCGAAAGCGTGCGGTCTTTTTGCGTTAATAAATACTGAATAAACTCTGTCGGATATTTGCCGTTACCCACATAAATTAGCGCTCCCACCATATTGCGTACTTGGTGCTGCAAAAATGCGTTGGCAGCAAATTCAAACATTAGCCATTCGCCTTGTTTTTTAACTGTTGCAATTTGCAAATGTTTGACTGGGCTTTTGGCTTGGCAGTCACTGGCGCGAAAGGCACTAAAATCGTGTTGACCACGCAAATTAGCAATGGCCTCTTGCATAGCAATAATATCCAATGGCAAATGATACCAACCAGCCCTGTCAGCTTGAATCGCAGGCGCAGTAGGCTGATTTGCCAGCAAATATTGGTATCTGCGCTGCTTGGCAGAAAAGCGCGCATGAAAATCATCGCTCACCGCCTTAGCCCAAAGCACACGGATTGTTGCAGGTAAAAAAGCATTCACGCCGCGCACCCATGCGCTCTCGGGGCGTATCGCTTCTGTTTCAAAATGCACGACTTGCATCAGCGCATGAACGCCAGTATCGGTGCGACCTGCCGCGTGAATGCGAACAGCATGCTCAGCAATTTTTGCGATTGCGCTTTCTAAAAAATCTTGTACGCCACAGCTTGTCAATTGGCTTTGCCATCCGCAATATTGCACACCGTTATACTCAACGCCCATGGCAATACGCATTAAACAAACGCCTTAATGATTGCTGCTAACAGCAAAGCAATCACACTATAATCGAGCAAGTGGAACTGAGGGATGTTAAATTCAATTGCACTTAAATCGGATTCGACATCATGATTTACTTTCAAATCGGTCATGGCTTTTAAGCGGCTCAGCAGGCTAGTATTACGATTTTGGGCCCTGCGCTGCACTTCATTATTGTTCAACTCAACGTAATGCAAGGTTAGCCACAATCGTGCTGCAAAGCGCTCTACTGTTAGGCCTAAGTATTTTAGTGGGGATAAAATAAAGTAAAAGCCAGAAATAAGCTGCTGCTTAGTGTTATTAGCCAAAATCATCGATAATACAGCTAACATACAGATGATTCTTAGCGTTTGCGTCGCGCCAGCTTTTACTCCTTCGTAAGTCGGACTCACTGAAAATGGCCAATTAGCCCAATGCTCGCCTGGCGTATTAAATGCAAAAATGGTGAACATTACCAAAAAAAACCATTTAAATCGTTTAATCGTGCGTAAAATTTGCCAAGTTCTGCCAAGTGTCAGCAGTACAATTAAAATCGTTAATAGAACCAATAACAGCTTTAAAGACCACTGATTCACCATTACCGCTAGCATAAAAAAACCGAGTAATTGCGAAATAATATTTAATTTGAACATTTTGATATTTTAATAGAGTTACTGATTTGAAAACAAAAAAACCGAGCATTCGCTCGGTTTTTTTAAAATACATATTAGGCTAATTTTACTAAGAACTCTTCGGCGCGTTTACGCTGCTTGACTCCGCCTTCTTTCATCACTTCTTCTAACAATTCTTTTGCACCTTCTTTGTCATCCATTTCGATATAGGCTGCAACCAAATCTAGCTTGGTTTCCACTTCAATTGGCTCAGCAGATGCATGTACAGATTGTGTTGCATTTTCTGTACCTGTAATATCAAAACCAGCAGTCTCAGCAGATGTTTTGACTGCACTTTCATTTAAATCTAAGTTAATCGTACTTAAATCAAAAGTATTGACATCAGAAAAGTCTGCATCTTTAAATTCTAGCGTTTCTATTGATTCATCAGCAGGCAATGCGATATCAAAATTAAAATCAGCAGCATCCACCATACCTACTTGGGTAAAGTTGGTATCATATGTGGTTGTTCCAAGCTCAGCAGTTGTGAATATGCCTGTTTCTTCTGGCGTCATCGTGCTTGGGAAGCTTGATTCAAACTCAGCAAAATCAGCATTAAACTCAGATGAGACTTTGGACTTAATTTCTTCTGCATCCAATTCTTCAGGCATAAATTGAGGTGCTGCAAAAGTTGGAATGTCTAAGCTTGGCATTGATTGCTCAAAATTATCTGCCAGCACAGCGCTGTCAATTGGTGCCTCTAAGCTTGGTGCCTCTAAGCTTGGCGCTTCAATACTAGGCTCACCAAAACCAGCCATATCAAAATCAAGCAGGTTGTCATCTTTGGCCAATTCGGTTTTTCCCTCATCTGCAAATGACTCCGCAGCCAAGCCAGCCGCAGCTAAAGCACCAACAGCAGCAACCTCGGCAGAATGGTTTGGGGCTTCTTTATCAGCTCCAAAAGATAAATCCATACTCTCTAGCGGTGAATCTTGCGTTTCCACTGTGGCGTCACTGGCAAAATCTTGCACTAAAGATTGATTATCGAATGAGAAATCTAAATCTTTTTCTGCAGCCAATGGTGAATCAGAAAAATCGCTAGCATCTAACTTTTCGCCCATGCCTGGTGGGTGGCTATTAGCTTGATATAAGGGGTTGTTAGGCTCTAGTTTAATGCCGATTTCAGCAACTTTTGCCCAAGTTGGGTCTTCTGCGCCTAAGCTTGTGTATAGCTCGCCAGCAATCGTTTCGAATGCAGAAAGATTTTTGCTTGCTGCATACATTTCTAGCAGTTTCAAATGTAATTCATGACGTTTAGGTTCTTTTGCGATAGCATCTTTTAAAATTTCTTCAGCTTGCGCGTCGCGACCATAGGCCATGTAAACTTCGGCCTCGGCAATAGGGTCAACATCATTGGTATCAATCATGCCACCGTTTGCGCTTTGCGAAAAGTCAGTTAAGAATGAGGTGTCGCCCGTTTCAACATTTGAATTTGCCGTATTACCAAACACGGTATTAGCTTTTAAGCCACCAGAGGTCATGATGCCTTGCTCGAAGTCGGCTAAGCTTTTTTCACGTTTTTTACGCAAATACAGCCATCCACCACCCAGTAGTGCTAGCACCCCACCAGCAGGCATTAGTAAACTAGAATCTAATCCACCTAAAAGGCTGCTTATAAAACTAGGCTCTTCTGCAGGTTGTGGCGCAGGCATTGGAGCAGGCTTTACCAGCGGTTTAACGTCTGCGCTAGGTTTAGGTGCTTCAGGCTGGACACTGGGCTCCACAGGTTTTTCTTGTGGCTTTTCGGCTACAGGCGCTGCTTCTACTGGTTTAGTTTCTACTGGTTTGTTAGCGTCAGCAGCTGTTTGTTTTTGTGCCTCTGCCTGCAGATCTGCCATAGCGCCATTTTTCATGGCTAACAATTTTTGCATGTCTACTATTTGTTTTTCTAGCGACGAAGTTCTGTCTTGTGCTTCTTTTACACTTTTTTCACGAGCTGTCGCTTCTTCTTGCAAGGCCGTTATTTTATCTTGCAACGCTTTTACATTAGCCATATCGGCTTTTGTGCCAGATGCATCGCCTGCAGATAGTTTTACTACATCTTTAGGACCTGTAGCAGCAGGCACAGATTTATCTTCAGCAGCACTTTTAATTTTGCCACCTGCAGATTGTGAATTTGCTTCGGCATCATCTGGTGCTGTGGCAGCAACCATACCAGCCAACTTGTTACGGTATGCGTTCCAATTGGCGGTTTGGACTTTAATCTCTTTAGCCGCTTCGCCATGCGAAATTGCGTTCAAGGTTTCTTGTGAAGGCTGACGCATAATTTGCCCAACCTTTAAGCGATTCATATTATCGCCTGTAAACGCGTTGGGGTTGGATTGATACAATCCTACTAGCATCTGCTCTAGGCTAACGCCCTCAGGCGCCATCTCGCGTGCTATTTTTGCTAAGGTGTCACCTTTTTGGGTTGTGTAATCTAGGCCTGTTGTTTCTATAGCTGCAGCATCTGCGGGTGCATCTTCTTGTTTGGCTTGTTTAGTTTTTTTGCCGTGCTTGCCAGACTTTTTTGCACTGGGAGCTGCAGACATATCGTCATGCATGGCATTATCTTCTGAGGCTTTGGCGGAGCTTTGTTCAATACGCTTTTGTGGTGTTACTTTACTAGCAACTATTGGTGCTTGAGCAGTTTGCGCGCCTGTATCAGCTTCACCAGTATAGCCTGGTGGGTCAAGCAATACGGTGTATTCACGCAACAGTCTGCCAGATGCCCAATCAACGCGAATCAACATATCTAAAAATGGCTCGCTGATTGGTTGAGCCGATTTAAGTTTTAAAATGGGCGCGCCGCTAGCATTTTTAGCAACTTCTACTTTAATTGTGCTGTGAGAAGCGGGTTTTTCTATGCCTTGCGTTGCATAATCTTCTTGCGAGGCAATGACTGCCGTAATACTACTAAGTTCTTCTGGGGTGACTGCAATCAATTCAATATCAGCTTTAAGTGGTTCGCCTAAGCCAGACATCACATTAAGCTTGCCTAATCCTGCTGCAAATACCGAAATGGGTACCAAAGCCATGCATAAGGCAACCGTGATTCGCTTTAATTTTGAATTGTGCACTATTCCACCCTTATTTCACTATTATATTGCAATAACAAAAATAACATCAATTAGTTAGAGTTGCAAGCTCAGAATGCACATTATATTCATAGCGTATGTATTTGTTTAGTGGTTTGTGTGTGTTTTAAGCAACGAAGGTTAAAACTCAGCAAATTAATGCGCAATTAATATGCGCAACATACGGCGTAACGGCTCTGCCGCGCCCCACAATAGCTGGTCACCTACGGTGAATGCAGATAAATAATCGCCTCCCATATTAAGCTTGCGCAGGCGGCCAACTGGCGTGGTTAGTGTACCAGTCACTGCTGCTGGGGTGAGCTCGCGCATACTGGCTTGACGCTCGTTGGGAATCACTTTCGCCCACTCGTTCGCCTCAGCCAGCATGTGGTTGATTTCGTCGATTGGCACATCTTTTTTAAGTTTAATTGTCATTGCTTGACTATGGCAACGCATCGCGCCAATCCGCACACACAGGCCATCAATTGGAATAGGCTTGAGATTTGAAGTCTCGCTACGACCCAGTATTTTATTGGTCTCTACGCCGCCTTTCCACTCCTCTTTACTTTGTCCGTTGCCTAAATCAGCATCAATCCAAGGGATTAAACTGCCAGCCAGCGGCACGCCAAAGTTAGCAGTAGGAAATTTAGAGTCGCGTAAAGTGCCAGCAATGGCGCGGTCAATGTCTAAAATGGCCGAAGCGGGGTCTGCCAACATTTTGCTGGCAGCAAAATGTGCCTCACCCATTTGGTTGAGTAATTCACGCATGTTCTGTGCACCTGCGCCAGATGCTGCTTGATAAGTCATTGAAGTGACCCACTCAATCAAATCAGCTTTAAATAGGCCATTCAAAGCCATCAACATGAGGGAAACAGTACAATTGCCACCCACCCAATTGTTACCGCCGTTCACTAGTGCATCTTTAATCACGTGCATGTTAACAGGGTCTAAAATAATCACCGCGTCTTGTTCCATACGCAAAGTAGAAGCCGCGTCTATCCAATGACCTTTCCAACCAACCGTACGTAGTTGCGGGAATATTTCAGAAGTGTAATCTCCACCTTGGCAAGAAATAATCGCGTCCATCGCGCTTAAATCAGCAATATTTTTTGCGTCTTTTAACGGTGGGCTATCTTGCGTTAAACCAGCTTTACCAACATTCGGGGCAGCACCACCTACTTGGGACGTAGTAAAGAATTGCGGCTCGATGAGCGCAAAATCATTTTCTTCCATCATACGTTGCATCAGCACCGAACCCACCATGCCGCGCCAACCAACAAAGCCTACTTTTAGCATCATTTTCTACTTCCTTGCCCAAATACCTAATTGAGCTATTTTTACTTATTTATTTTAAGTCTTATGTATAAGTCGCCTGTATTTATTGCGT
>JANXWL010000059.1 GCA_025351225.1 Methylotenera sp.
ACTTGCCGATATTAAAAAAAGCAATATTCAAAAAGGTGCTTTAGTACAATTAAAAGGACTTGCCGCAAGTGGCAAAGTCATTGCCATGCTGCCCAGCATGCGCAGCCAAGATCAAACTGCAATTGTGCGCGCGAGTATTACGCAAGGTGCAGACAATCTATTTCCTAGCCAAATGGTAGATGCCATGATTGCTCCCAGCCAATTGTCTGCTAGTTTTAATGTACCAAGCAACGCTATTATTCACTCAAAATCGCAGACGTTAATATTTGTGCAAACAAAATTTGGTTTTGAAGCGCGTCCAGTTCAGGTGTTAAGCACGCAAGGTGAAACTAGTGCAATAACTGGCGATTTTACAAGCACAGAAAAAATTGCAATCTCTGGTACAGCCGCCATTAAAGGTACTTGGTTGGGCATTGGAGCGCTAGAAAAATGAACAAGCTAATTGAGTTTTCGCTTAAAAATCCGTTACTTATTATTATATTAACACTATGTTTAATCGGTGGCGGTTTGTATGCAGCCAAAGAATTACCGATTGATGCATTTCCCGACGTGGCTAGTACGCAAGTGAAAATTATTATGAAGTCGCCTGGTTTAACGCCAGACGAAGTAGAAGCACGTATTACCGCGCCGATTGAGGTGGAGTTACTGGGCTTGCCTCATCAAACCATGCTGCGTTCGGTAGCCAAGTATGGTTTAACTGATATTACGATTGATTTTGCCGATGGCACCGATATTTATTGGGCGCGCAATCAGGTATCAGAGCGCATTAATGCAGTGCGTGGCGATTTACCGAGTGACGCCACTGGCGGTATTGCTGCCATGACAACGCCCTTGGGTGAAATGTTGATGTTTACAGTAGAAGGTGGTGGTTTAAGCTTAACCGAGCAACGTAGCTTGCTGGATTGGGTAATACGCCCGCAATTACGTGCGCTAGAAGGTGTGGCCGATGTAAACGCGCTAGGCGGCAAAGCCAAAACTTTTGAAATAATCCCCAATTTAAGCGCCTTACAAGCGCGTGGCATTACGCTGGATAGCTTGCAAACTGCGTTGGAAACTAATAATCGCAACGATGGTGCAGGGCGATTGAGTCAAGGCGAAGAAGCCATTATTGTGCGCTCAGAAGGACGCATCAATTCGATAGAAGATATTTTAAACACGGTGGTGAAAGCCGAAAACGGCTTAATGGTTAAAGTGCAAGATGTTGCCAGCGTGAATATAAGCCACATGACGCGTAATGGCGCGGTTAGCCACAATGGGCAGGGCGAAGTGGTAGAAGGCTTGGTGCTGGGTTTGCGTGGCGCCAATGCACAAAAGCTAGTGAAAGCAGTATCTGCCAAGCTGGCCGAAATTGAGCCAACTTTACCAAAGGGTACCAAACTCAATATTTTTTACAATCGTGGCAGCTTGGTCGACCGCGCCATTCATGGCGTTAGCGAAGCGATGGTTGAAGCGATTGTGTTAGTAATGGTGCTGCTGATGCTGTTTTTAGGTAATATCCGCGCTGCAGTTACGGTCGCAATAGTGTTGCCGCTTTCTGCACTAATCACTTTTATGCTAATGCTTTATTTTGGCATGAGTGCCAATTTAATGAGCTTGGGCGGCTTAACTATTGCTATTGGTATGCTGGTAGACGCGGCAGTTGTGGTGGTTGAAAATATAGAATCTAAACTGGCTGAACATGCCAATCAGCAAAATAAAATAGGCGCGTTATCAAAACGAGAGTTGGTGTTGCATGCGGTAAAAGAGGTGAGTGCGCCCGTGTTATCGGGTATTGCCATTATCATTATCGTATTTTTGCCATTGCTAACTTTGCAAGGCTTAGAAGGCAAATTTTTTGCGCCCGTTGCACTTACTATTGTATTTGCACTTGCGGCTTCATTGTTGCTATCGCTCACGGTAATACCCGTATTTGCAGCCATGTTATTAAGCACTAAGCAACATCGAGAGCCTTGGTTGGTAAAGCATGCAGTGCGGTTTTATATGCCTGCGCTAAAATGGGCTTTAAGCAATAGCAAGCTGGTTATTACTACTGCGCTAGTGTTACTGGTGATGACAGCAGGTGTTTACACGCAAATTGGCAAAACGTTTATGCCCACCATGGATGAAGGCGACATTATTTTAGGCACAGAAAAGTTGCCATCTATCACCCTAGAGCAGAGCATTGCGGTTGATACCGCCGTACAAACTGCCGTGCTTAAAGCTGTGCCAGAAGTGGCACAAGTGGTGTCGCGTGTTGGCAGTGATGAACTTGGCTTAGACCCAATGGGCTTAAATCAAACGGATAATTTTGTGATATTAAAACCGCGCGACCAATGGCGCACACAAAATAAAGAAGATATTGTTAATCATATACGTGACGTAATGGCGAATTTTGCAGGCATAGATTATAGTTTTACCCAGCCGATTGATATGCGCGTAAACGAGATGATACTTGGCGTGCGAGGTGATTTAGCTGTAAAAATATACGGTAATGATTTAACAGTACTGGCAGTAAAAGCCCAACAAATCAAGTTTATTTTAGAAGGCATTAACGGTTCAAAAGATGTTTATACGCCACAAAACAGCGGGGTGCAATATTTATCGGTAAATATCGATCGCGAAAAAGCAGGCAGGCTAGGCTTTAATATTACGCATATTCAAGATGCGCTACGCATGCAAGTAGAAGGCTCACAGCTGGGTATTGTGCAAGAGGCTGATCGCCGTACGCCTTTAGTCATTAAAGGCTCAGAAAACCTGCGGTTATCACCTGCCGACTTTGCTAACATTCGCATTACATCTAATGATGGTGTCAGCGTGCCATTGGCCACTTTAGCCAAGTTAGAACGCGTAGAAGGCCCAGTAAAAATTGACCGGGAACGTGCCAGCCGCATGGTAATAGTGACTAGCAATGTTGAAGGGCGAGATTTGGTGGGATTTGTACAAGATGCTAAGCAAAAAATCACTGCGCGAGTAAAGCTAGATACGGGCTATCGCATTCAATTTGGTGGGCAATTCGAAAACCAGCAGCGCGCTGCAACTAGGCTCTCAATTGTGATTCCAATTGCGATATTGCTGATTTTTGTTCTATTGTTTTCTACTTTTCATTCAATTAAACAAACCGTGTTAATTTTAGCTAACATACCATTTGCCATGATAGGTGGCGTATTTGCGCTATGGGTTTCTGGCGAATATTTATCTGTACCCGCATCGGTAGGTTTTATTGCATTATTGGGTATTGCCGTGCTAAATGGCGTAGTGATGATGAGTTACTTTAACCAGCTGCAAGCACAAGGCTTAGGCTTGCGAGATGTGGTGCTAGAGGGTGCAAAACGCAGATTAAGGCCAGTGTTAATGACTGCCAGCATTGCTGCATTTGGCTTAGTACCCTTGCTGTTTGCCACAGGTCCAGGCTCAGAAATTCAAAAACCGCTGGCTATTGTCGTGATAGGTGGGCTAATTACAAGTACACTATTAACACTGATTTTACTGCCAATGCTTTACCAACGATTTGGCGCTAATAATAATGATTAATCTGTATATTAAATAAATACATACATAGGAGTATAAAATGTCAGGTTCACACGCACATACCGAGGGTATTTCAAGCAACAAAATGTGGATTGCCACGGCGATTACCTTTGCTTTTTGTTTGGGTGAAGCGTTCATCGGTTACCAATCCAACAGCTTGGCGCTAATGTCGGATGCTGGGCACAACTTTGCCGATGCCTTGGCGCTAGCGCTATCAGCGTTTGCATTATGGATTGCGACTAAGCCAGCCGATAACAAACGCACATTTGGTTATCATCGTGTGGGTATTTTGGCGGCATTAGTCAATGCTATTGGCTTGGTAGCCATGGCAGCTGTTATATTTTGGGAGGCAATACAGCGTTTGCAAGCGCCAGAACACGTACAAAGTGGCCCCATGATATGGGTTGCCATGTTTGCAATTGTATTGAATTCTGCTATTGCTTGGTGGTTGTCAGCCGCCGCTAAAAATGATTTAAACATCCGCAGTGCCTACTTGCACATGTTGGGCGACGCCGCCGCATCGCTGGGCGTAGTGATTGCCGGGGTCATTATTATGTTCACGAGCTGGTTCATTGCCGACCCGATTGTATCTATTATTTTTGCTTTGCTGGTTTTATGGAGTTCTTGGGGAATTTTTACTGAGTCTATACACATGTTGTTAGAAGGCACGCCTATAGGCATGGAGTTGGATGAAGTAAAATTAGTGATTGGCAAAGTGAGCGGTGTGTTAAATGTACACGATTTGCATGTATGGACAGTTTCGTCTGGTTTAATTACAGCCACTTGCCATATTGTTGTTGCAGAACAAAGTGTTAGTAGCAGCGAAAAAATTGTACAAGATGTTGCGCACACATTAGAACATGACTTTAAAATAAGCCACACTACCATTCAAATTGAGGTTGAAGATTGCGGTGGTCATAGCCATGAAATAGTCGCCAACGGTGCGCATGAACACCGGCATGAAATCGGGCACGGCCATGCACATTAGCTAAATAAAGCGCCAATAAAAAAGCCATCACCACAAAT
>JANXWL010000084.1 GCA_025351225.1 Methylotenera sp.
GCTTTGTGCGGCTCACTCAGTGCGCCAAGTACATTAACAGGCTCATCCAAGTTATTCAGCAACATACGCCATTTCGCACGTAAATCACGCAATAATTGCAAAGCAATCAATTGCTTATTGGCCACCATTTGCGCGTCCGCATTACCGTCTTCATCCGCTTGCAATGGCAAATCGCCTTGCATAAATACTTCTAGCGCATCCACTAATTTAAGCTTGTTGTGAATCGACAGCTCAATATTAATACGCTCAATACCATCAGAATATTCGCCCAATTTAGGCAGTGGAATCACTACGTCTTCGTTGATTTTAAAAGCGTTAGTGTGTTTAGCAATAGCCGCAGTACGTGAGCGATCAAGCCAGAATTTTTTACGCGCCTCGCTAGAAACAGCAATAAAGCCTTCGCCATCACGCGCATTACACATGCGCACCACAGCAGATGCAACCTCTCCTACTGCGTTTTCATCATCAGAGGCAATGTCAGCCAATAAAACCATTTTTGGGCGTTGTTGACGCGCCGCTTTGGTCGCGTAGCCAACGGCCTTAATATAGCGCTCATCCATGTGCTCTAAGCCAGCCATAATAACGGCTGGATCTTTTTTGGCGGTAGCATCTAAGTAATCTTTAATCTCCACAATCGCCGGTACGGCATGCGAAACATTACCAAAAAATTCTAGCGCAATGGTACGCACGTACTTGGGCATGCGATGCAAAATAAAGGTGGCACTAGTAATTAAGCCATCGCAGCCTTCTTTTTGGATACCTGGTAAGCCACTTAAAAATTTATCGGTAACGTCTTTACCCAAACCAACTTTACGGAAACTAGGCCCTGCGATTTCTAGAATTTCAGGCTCGCCCAATTGCGTTTTCATATCGATATCAAAACGCGTGACTTTGAAGCGCGCCATAGGAATATCATGAATTTTGCCAAGATTATGGTCTAAACGCTCGATTTCTAGCCACTCAGCATCGGGCGTCACCATGCGCCAGGAAGCCAAATTATCAAGCGCAGTACCCCACAGCACTGCTTTTTTGCCGCCTGCGTTCATCGCCACATTGCCGCCAATGCAGCAAGCGTCTGCTGATGTAGGGTCACACGCAAACTCAAGCCCAGCCTCGGTTGCAGCCTCCATTGCACGGCGCGTTACCACGCCAGCACCACATTCAATTGTCGCCACCTGACGCGCTACACCTGATAGCGTACGCATTTGCACGCCTGTATGTTGATCGAGCTTTTCAGTGTTAATCACTACTGATAATGGCGTAAGCGGAATTGCGCCGCCTGTGTAACCAGTGCCGCCACCGCGAGGAATGACGGTTAATCCAAGCTCAATACTAGCGCGTACAAGTGCAGCAATTTCCAATTCAGTATCAGGATTAAGCACCACAAATGGGTACTCAACTCGCCAATCGGTGGCATCAGTAACGTGTGAAACGCGCGCCAAGCCATCAAACTGAACGTTATCTTTGCGCGTGATTTTGCTATATTTACTTAAGGCAAGTTTACGCAAATCATAGGTTTGGCGAAAATCTTCGGCAAATTTTTCTATCGCATTTTTAGCAGCATCAACCAGTTTTTGCACATGACCATTTTGATTGCTACGCTCGTCAATGGCAGCAATACGGTGATGAAGCGCATCAATTAAGGCTTTGCGACGCTTTGGGTTATCCAATAAATCATCTTGCAGATATGGGTTGCGTGACACCACCCACAAATCGCCCAGCACCTCAAACAGCATGCGTGCGCTGCGTCCTGTTTTGCGCTCTGCGCGCAAATTATTTAAAATACTCCAACAATCTTCACCCAAAAACCGAATGACAATTTCACGGTCTGAGAAAGAAGTGTAGTTGTAAGGAATTTCGCGCAAGCGCGTGGCAGGTTGTTGTTCAGCTTGTAGCAAATTGGCGGGAATAGGCGCGTTCATTCAGTGTTATTTAACTCAGCAAGATTAAAGATAAATTATATCATGCAGTAGACCGTGCAATAACTGCAAACGTTGCATGGTTATAGGCGTGTTTTTTAAGATAAAATGCAAACAAATGACGCATTCAATGAATACCCTCAAAAAACTTGCAATGTCACTGCCTGTTTTGGCCTTATTGGCATTTTTAATATTTACTCTAACCAAGCAGCAGCTTGCCCCAAACGTGATATTTACCACAATTGAAGGCAAAAAAATTAGTATGGCTTCACTGAAAGGCAAAGTTGTACTGGTAAATTTCTGGGCAAGCGATTGCCGCGCTTGCGTAACCGAAATGCCCGCTTTAGCCAGCACCTACAACCAGTATAAATCGAAAGGCTTTGAGGTAATCGCCATCGCCATGCCCTACGACCCTCCTGCGCAAGTACTTAATTACGCTACGCAAAAAAAGCTG
>JANXWL010000125.1 GCA_025351225.1 Methylotenera sp.
ACGCGTAATTGTTCTAAACTTTCAATTTTTTCCAGCTCTGTCACCGTTAATTCAGCATACTTTTTAAGAAACCCAACTCTGTAAGCATATATACCAATGTGGCGGTGTGCATGGAGTTTGGCTTTGTGCACATCATCGCGCGGGTAAGGTATTGGCGCACGGCTAAAATACAGCGCGTTGCCGTTTGCATCGATCACTACTTTGACGATATTGGTGTTAATCATACTGGCTTCATCATGAATGGCATGGCAAGCGGTCGCCATCACTGCGTCCTGACTATTGGCTAGATGTTGCGCGACTTCTTTGATTAATTCAGGGTGGATTAATGGCTCGTCACCTTGCACATTGACCACTATTTCGTCATCGCGCCAGCCTAATATTTGCACCACTTCGGCGATTCTATCAGTGCCAGAAGCATGATTAATACGCGTCATTACGGCTTTAATATTATGGTCAGACGCAGCCTGCATGATTTTTTCAAAATCAGTAGCAATCACAACTTCACTCGCACCACTCTTTGCGGCTTGTTCTGCAACCCTTATTACCATTGGCTTGCCTGCAATATCCAATAAGGGCTTGCCTGGTAGGCGTAAGCTGGCATAGCGTGCAGGAATAACAACCTTGAACGACACTAATCGACTTTCTCGTCAGGGTCTAATTTACGCGCTTCATCCTCTAGCATCACTGGTATGCCATCACGTATTGGATACGCCAAGCGTGCCGATTTTGAAATCAACTCGTTATTTTTTTTATCGTAAATTAACGGCCCTTTGGTGACTGGGCAAACTAAAATTTGTAGTAATTTTGCATCCATACTTATTCCTTTACTTTTGCTAATTTGGCCAATACTAGTTTTTCTAACACCAGCGGCAGCAAAGCTTCATCAATACTGGCTTCCACAGGCAGCACCCAATGGTGGGCTTGGGCGAATGGCTTACATTTTACGGCATCTTTTTCCGTCATAATCAGTACATCACAATCTATTTTAGCTAAATCTTCTGCGCAAAACGCATAGTGGTCATCAAAACTCACGCTAACGAATGTCATCCCCAACTGCAGCAGATGCTCGAAAAAACGTGCGGGCTTGCCAATACCTGCAATAGCTTTGATGGTTTTATGTTTAAAATCAGCTGCAACGGCGTGCGTTTCAACATCGGCCAAATTGTAAAACTTGTCGCCAACCAGCTGCATTGGGTAAAAAGCTTCGTCCGATTGCTGCTCTGATTTCGGCCCATTGCAAACGATAGCATCTACAAGGTTTAAACGTTTAAGTGACTCGCGCAACTGACCTGCTGGCAATAATCTAGCGTTTTTCTCGTGATGTTCTGCATCCACCACCGCAATCTCTATATCACGTTTTAAGCGATAGTGTTGCAAGCCATCGTCACTAATAATTACATTACACTCAGGATGCGCCTTTAACAATGCTGTCGCAACCTCTACTCGATTCGCGCCAACCCAGACGGGGCAAGTGCAGCGATTGGCGATTAGCACTGGCTCATCGCCCACCAAGCTAGCTGGCGTGCTAGCATTAACATTGGTTGGCACTTTAATGCTGCCACCATAGCCGCGACTAATTACGGCGGGGTTGTAACCATTTTTTGTAAGCTGTGCAACTAACCACATCACCACGGGTGTTTTGCCGCTGCCGCCCACATTAATATTGCCCACCACAATCACTGGTACGGGTAATGCGTAAGACTTACAAAACCCCTCTTGATAGGCAAAACGGCGTATTGATGTAAGCAAAGCAAACAACCAAGAAAGTGGCGTTAAAACGAGATAAAACAATGCGTTTTTGCGTCGCCAAGCTGTTTGAATCACCTCTTGCGTGATGCTCGCCATGGTTAAAAACTACTCCAACTCTTTTTGATACAGTTTAGTGTAATAACCATTCATCGCCAATAGTTGCGCGTGGCTACCCGATTCAATAATTTCACCTTTATCCATCACCAAAATTCTATCTGCGTTTTCAACCGTGCTAAGGCGATGCGCAATGACAATACTCGTGCGATTTTCCATTAAAGTATCCAGCGCGGCTTGTACGTGCTGCTCTGACTCAGTATCCAATGCGCTAGTGGCTTCATCCAATAGTAATATCGGCGCATTTTTAAGAATTGCACGGGCAATGGCGATACGTTGGCGCTGGCCGCCAGAAAGGCGCACGCCTCTATCGCCAATTTCGTTTTGCAAGCCTTTGGGCAACTGCGAAATAAATTCCCAAGCATGTGCAGCCTTAGCGGCGTCAATTACCTCTTGCTCGCTGGCATCGCGCAACACGCCATAGGCAATATTATTAAAAATGGTGTCGTTAAACAGAATAATATCTTGGCTTACCAACGCAAATTGGCTGCGTAAGTTTTTAAGCTCTAGCGCACGAATATCAATGCCATCGAGCATGATTAAGCCCTGCTGCAGCTCGTAAAAACGCGGCAACAAATTCACCAGTGTAGTTTTTCCACCGCCAGAACGCCCAACCAGCGCCACTTTTTCGCCTGGTGCAATTGTAAAGCTGAGATTATTTAGCGCAGGTTTTTTGGTATTAGCATAATTAAGCGTTACGTTTTTAAACTCAATTGCGCCTTGCGCGCGGGTAAGCGTTTTGTCGCCTTCGTTAATTTCTGCGGGCGTATCAATTATCTCAAACACGCTTTGCGCAGCGGATAGACTGACTTGCAAATCTTCATTCACCGCAGTCAGGTTTTTAATCGGCGCAATTAACATGAGTAGCGCGCCCACAAACGCTGCAAACTCACCCGCACTAAAACGGCCAACCGCGTAATACACCACTAACCCTAATGAAACTGCAGCCAGCAGCTCTACCACCATGCTATTTAAGCTAGAAAGCCTGGCCAAACGTACTTGCATATGGCGATTTTTGCCTGCAACGCTGGCAAAGCGCTTAAATTCGAAATCAGTCGCACCAAAAATTTTAACAATACGTTGCCCAGCAATCGCTTCCTCGGCTGCTTTGGTCATCTCGCCGACGGATTGCTGCACATATTTACCAGCCTCGCGCAATTTTGGTGTCATTTTTTTAAGGTAAATGGCCATAATTGGCGCAACTAGGGCGAAAATTAGCGTTAAACGCCAATCGAGATAAAGCATATAACCTAAAATGCCCACTGTTGTCAGTGAATCGCGCACCACGGTTAGCACCACCTTGGTACACGCGCTAGACATTTGCTCGGCATCGTAAGTGAGTTTAGAGATTAGCAATCCTGCGGAATTGGCATCATAAAAACCCACAGGCAGTTGCATGAGTTGTTTAAACGTATCACGGCGCAAGGCCTCGACTATGCGACGCGCTATCCAGCGCATTGAGAAATTTGAAAAAAATCCAGAAATGGCCCGTAATGCCATTAAACCAAATAGCATTAATGGTAGTAAGCGCATTTTATCTGGTGATTGTTTTACAAAACCTTCATCAGTGACTTGCTTGATGGTAGCTAAAAAACCCGTGTTGGTAGCCGAGAGAATGATGAGCGAAATGATGCCCAGCGCAAACACAAATTTATAACGCCAAGCATAGCGCAATAAGCGCAAATATAACATTTTTGCGTTGGCGATATGCACTGGTTTTTCGTGGTAGCTATTGGGTTTCGACATGCATGACAGTTTAAAAACTAAACGCCGAATTCTGGTGATAAAACAAAAGTAATGAATCTAAAAAGCGCGACAATACTATTCTGTACTTATCTGCGTAGCAAACGTAATGTGCGTGTAATTGGCTTGGCGCGCGGCCTCCATCACGTTAATCACACTTTGGTGCGTAGTTTTTGCATCCGCATTAATGACAATGGTCGGCTCTTTACCTTCACCCGCGGCTTTGGTAAGCGCTGAAGCAATACCAGCCACATCTGCGCCCTCGACCGCTCTACCATTCACCATATAACGGCCAGTGGCATCTACTTCCACAGTCACCACCAGCGGTTTATCTTGCGGGCTATTGGCTTCTGCTGTTGGTAAGTTGATTTGCAACTCGCTAGTGCGAGAGAAGGTTGCGCTCACCACCAAGAATATAATAATCACCAATAACACGTCGATTAAAGGCACGAGATTCATCTCTAGTTCTTCATGACGTCTGCCGCGTTGAAAATTCATTTTTATTCCTTAACTAAACTAGTTACTTCAGCACTGTTAAATTTAAGCAACCGCGTAAATTTAAGCAGTCGCGTTTTGGCAAGGCAACCATAGTCTTTAAAATAAGCGCGAAGACAGTATGTTTGATACGGCAAGCGAAAAGCAACACAGCAAAAACGTGATTGAAAAATTTAATTTCTTTGGCCGTGCAATATTTCAACTAATTTGATGGCTTGTTGTTCCATATCGACTAACAAATCATCTACTTTGCTGCGGAAATAACGATAAGCAATCATCGCAGGTACGGCTACCACAATACCGGTTGCAGTGTTGTATAGCGCAACAGAAATACCGCGCGCAAATTGCGCTACATCGTGGCCGCTATTGGTGAACGATCCAAACAACTCCACCATGCCGATTACGGTACCCAGCAAACCCAACAAAGGCGCGACGGTTGCAATAGTACCCAGTACAGGCAAATAACGTTCTAATTTATGCGCAACAGCGCGGCCAGTTTCCTCAATCGCTTCTTTAGTCACTTCGCGTGAGTTTTTAGCATTGGCTAAAGCACTAGAAAAAATTTGGCCTAATGGCGAATGCTGCTCTAACTTAAGTAACGTTTCTTTTGTTACGCCGCCTTGCCCCAGCCATTTTTGTACTTCTGGCAGTAAATTGCTAGGCGCGACAATGTCTCGCCGCAACGCCCAAAAGCGCTCGCCAATAATCGCCAACGCAACCACAGAGGCTATAATCAGCGGCCAAATTGGCCAGCCAGCAGCTTTAATAATTTCCCACACAGCAATACTCCTTAAACATTCAAAAACTCTCGTTACTTTAGCTGGAAGCGTGCGTTTCGGCAAGTTCCTTTACTTAATTTACACGCAAATGCTTAATTTCTGCTCAAATGATAGTTGTCGTGCCAATAACGCGGCTGTACTTGGCGCCAAGCCCTTATTTGCAGATTTGTTTTGCGCGTAAAGTCAATGAGCAATGCGCCATTGTAATCCGAGCGATAGAGCCAAGCGCCGCTGTCTTCATAACGTTTTTCTATCATCGGTTTTGGGTGCTTAAATCGGTTTAAATATCCCACCGTAAAAATAATATGCTTTGCACCAACTGCTTGCACTAAGCCAACCGTGGAGGAGGTTTTACTGCCGTGGTGCGGGGCAACCA
Organism: Methylotenera sp.; assembly: GCA_025351225.1. Taxonomy (GTDB): domain Bacteria; phylum Pseudomonadota; class Gammaproteobacteria; order Burkholderiales; family Methylophilaceae; genus Methylotenera_A. Next base: position 5,257 of record JANXWL010000125.1, read on the forward strand.
AAACATCGCTATGTACTTTGTCTATATTGGCTTCTAACAAACGGGTCTCTGCCAATTCTTCAATATCACCCGTGAGTAAAATGCTGCCGAATTGGCTGGTAACTTTTACTACACAACTTCGATTATTGTCGCTTAAACTTTCATCATCGTAACTTTGCCAACTCGGGTAAAGTACCTCGAAACTAACACCATCCCATCGCCAATTCTGACCTGCAAAGCATTTAAGCGCATTTGCTGGCAATATCATACTGTCTGATTGTGTAAACGAGCTAGCGAACCAGCCAACTGGCATTTGTGCGAGTACTGATGGCGCGCCGCCACTGTGGTCAATGTCATTATGGCTAATTATAAAACCATCTAATTTTTTGATACCTTCACCACGTAAATAAGGCACAACAATTCGCCCACCAGCATCACTTTGCTCATTATATTTTGGGCCTGCATCGTATAAAAAGGTATGGTTGGCAGTTTTGACGATGACGCTTAAGCCTTGACCAATATCTAGCACGGTCACTTGCATTGCACCGTGCATTGGTCTTGGTGAGATCACAAAAAATAATGGCAGCAATAAGATTAAGCCCAGCCATCGCTGTGGAAAGCCGCGTGGTAGCAATAGCCACAATACGCCAAAAATAGCTGTACCCATTGCCCACATTGGCGGAGCCGCTTGTTGCCAAGTAGGCAAAGTAGCCAGCCAAGTAAGACCTTGCATACAAATTTCTAAGATGAAATGTGCCACCTGTAAGATAAAATCGACATGAATCAAGCTGCCTGCAATCGCCAATGGAACCACTACCAGTGAAATAATAGGAATTGCAAATGCATTAGCAAGCGGCGAAATAATTGAGCTTTGGCCAAAAATGACGATGAGTAAAGGTAGCAAACCAATCGTCACCGCCCATTGCGTATTAATGGCTTCCCGCAACCAATGTGCCGCTGCAAGTCTACCAATCGATACATAGGCAATAACCGCAACTGCACTAAAGGATAGCCAAAATCCGGCAGAAATAGTCGCCCAAGGGTCAAGCAAAACAACAACAATCAATGCAATGGCTAGGGCGCGTGAAATGGCCAAATTACGACTAAACAGAAGGGCTGCGGCAAAGGTAATGAGCATATAAAGCGTACGCTGCGTGGGTACCGACATGCCAGCCAGCAGCGCATATAAAACTGCCACGACTAGCCCAATAATCGTTGCGGCTTTGCGTGTGGGCATGCGCAGCACCAAAAAAGGCATTCGCCGCCAAATAAACGCCGCAATTGCAAATGCCAAGCCTGCCAGCATGGTGATGTGCAAGCCAGAAATGCTCATTAAATGATTCACGCCAGTGCGTAAATACACGCTCCATTGCGCTTGAGTAATTTGGCTATCATCGCCCACCACCAAGGCACGAATCACCCCTGCATAGGGTTTATTAGCTAAGGTTTGCGTAATATGATTGCCAACCTTTTCACGCCAATGTTCAACTAAATAGTCAGGCCGCCACACAAAATTATTGAGTTTTTTGTAACCACTTTTATTACTAATACTGCCCATGGCACGAATATTATTTTCTAACGCCCAGCCTTCAAGGTCGTAACCATGCGGGTTATAGGTGGTGTGGGGGCGTTTAAGCTTTACAGAAAGTTGCCAGCGTTCGCCTGCGTGGAAGTGATTAATAGCACTTTGGACAGTACTTGGGACATTGCTTTCACCATCAAAATAAACACCATAAAAATTAAGCGAAATATGCTTTGGAACTTTTGCACCTTGGGTAAGGATTTTTTCAACATCAAACTGAAAGCGCTCACCCTTCTCGGTTATTTCGGGTAGCGTCGCAATCACACCAACGACACTAATACTTTTTTGCTGCCAATCACTAGGTAATTCATCGCTAAGGCGAATCGTCGCAAAGGTTGCCGCCCATAAAAAACCAAGTGAGCTCGCAAAAACAAAAACGCTAATTTTTTGTAATGGCGCGGAATTTTGGAATGAAAATGAGCGAGATTTAACAACAAAAAATAAAGCAGGAAATATAACTAAAAACCAATACAAGTTTGGCAAAGCGGCTTGTTGTTGTAGCAACCATCCGCCAAACACAAAGCCTAAAGCGAACTTAATCATTTAAGCCGCCAAGCTAACTAAAACGCAGTCAACTTTCCGTCTTCAAGCCGATATTGGCGCTGCATTTTAGCCGCGAGCGCTAAGTCGTGCGTCACCACTACTAGGCTGGTGTTTTGCGCTTGGTTAATCTCCAACAACAAATCAAACACTTGGTTGGCAGTTACGCGGTCGAGATTGCCAGTTGGCTCATCGGCCAATATGCAGGCAGGCTGCGTCACCAAAGCCCGCGCAAGTGCTGCCCGTTGCCGTTCACCACCAGAAAGCTC
>JANXWL010000149.1 GCA_025351225.1 Methylotenera sp.
AGTTAGCTTAACTGAAACTATTTTTAGTTTATGTTGGCAAGTTAGGCGGGCTGTCGAAAAAATGACACATTTTGCTAGATACCGCGTAATAATTCATTAATGCCGACTTTACCGAGTGTTTTTGCGTCCACCTTTTTAACGATGACTGCGCAATAAAGGCTGTATGCACCATCTTTTGAGGGTAAATTGCCAGATACCACTACTGAGCCAGCAGGTACACGGCCGTAGGTAACACTGCCCGTTTCGCGGTCATAAATTTTAGTGCTTTGGCCAATGTATACGCCCATTGAGATAACACAGTTATCTTCTACCACTACACCCTCAACTACTTCAGAGCGCGCGCCTACAAAGCAGTTGTCACCAATAATAGTTGGTCCTGCTTGTACAGGCTCTAACACGCCGCCGATACCTACACCACCAGAAAGATGTACATTCTTGCCGATTTGCGCGCAAGAGCCAACAGTTGCCCAAGTGTCTACCATAGTGCCTTCACCGACATGTGCGCCGATATTGACGTAGCTTGGCATTAAAACAGCATTTTTGCCAATAAATGAGCCGCGACGCACAATAGCGTTTGGCACGACACGGAAGCCGCCTACTTTAAAATCTGCTTCAGAATAATTGGCAAATTTTGGCGGCACTTTGTCAAAATACTTCGTTACGCCATCATCCATCAGCACATTATCAGCCAAGCGAAATGAAAGCAGCACCGCTTTTTTAAGCCATTGATGCGTTTCCCAGTTTTGGCTATCGCCAATGCGGCTAGCTACGCGCAGTGTGCCTGCGTCTAAATCGGCCAAAACGCTGTCAACGGTTGACTTGATTTCTGCAGATGCATTAGCTGGGTTGATATTGGCGCGATCTTCAAACGCGGTTTCGATAATGCTTTGACGTGAATCCATATAAATTCTCAGGAGGGTTAAATTAAAAGCGCTATTTTAACCCATAAGCTAAGCATCAGCCAAAAACAAAAAAGCGCGTATTAAACGCGCCTTTTAATTTAAAACTATTTTACGAAACCAAGTTTATTAAATCCAGTTGATTAAGATTTTTTTGCCGCTTCGTATAGAGGCCTTACTTTCGGTGCCAATGCTTTTAAATCAGCAATACGGCTTGCACTGGCGGGGTGGGTACTTAAAAACTCAGGCGGTGCGCCTTTATTCATTGCTTCCATTTTTTGCCACAAAGTCACTGCGGCATCTGGGTTGTAACCCGCACGTGCAGCCAGCTCTAAGCCCATTTTATCAGCTTCACGCTCTTGTTCGCGGCCATTGGGCAGTGCAAAAAACAGTTGAGAACCCATGCCTGCACCTTGTGTAATGGCGGCGCCTGCGGAGCCTGTAACGAATGAGGCCAGTGCTTGCAAGCCAAACTGTTGTACATAAGCTTGTGACATACGCTCACGGCCATGTTCGCGCAGGGCGTGTGAAATCTCGTGACCAATCACTGCGGCTAACTCGTCATCAGTAGCTTTCAATTTATCCATCATGCCCGAAAGCACCATAATTTTGCCGCCTGGCATGCAATAGGCATTTAGTTGGTCGTTCTTTTCAACATTGACTTCCCATTTCCAATTGACTGCATCTGGGCGGAACACGCCGACTTGCGCAATTAGGCGGTTTGAAATAGTGCGTACGCGGTCAAGCTGAGCAGGGTCAACGTTTAAGGTATTTTTCTTTTTGGCTTCTGTAATTGTTTCTGTATAAGCCTGCGCCGACATTTTAGTGACTTGGCTTGCAGGTAGCAGCATAAATTGTGAGCGGTTTACACCAGAAACGCTGTCTTTTGTAGTGGTAGCGCAGCCAGACAGACCTAAGCTAGATGCCGTGACTATGCTGGTAGCGGTTATAAGTGCAATCATTAATTTTTGAATGGGTTTTTTAATCATTTTTTTCACATTAAACTCCTTGTTAACTTTTATATTTAAGCCTATTTTTATACAACGCACGACTTACAAAATGGTTGAATCAAATTTTAAATCATCAGTTACGATTTGAGCTTAGCTTATATCATTAGTTGCGAGCCAAGTTCAACAACACGGTTTGGCGGCAGTTTAAATTGATTGGTAATGGTTTCTGCAGTGCGGAATAAGCCAATAAAGATTTTTTTGCGCCAATAGGCCATGCCCGATTTATGGCTGGCAATGAGGCTTTCTTTACCAATAAAATAAGAAGTATCCATCGTACCAATCTCTAAACCATACTTGGCGCATAAGGCCAAATCGCGCGGTAAATCAGGCTCATCTTTAAAGCCATATTTAACCGTGACGCGATAAAACTCATAAGGCAGCGCTTCTACACTCACGCGCTCTTCAAGATTAGTATGCGGAATATCTAAAAATTTAACCGTTAAAATCACCACTTTTTTGTGCAATACTTTGTTGTGTTTTAGGTTGTGCAACATGGCGTGCGGTACGCCGTCTGGGTTAGGTGTCATAAAAACTGCCGTGCCAGGTACGCGTGGTGGTGGGTGCGCACCAATGGCTTCAATAAAAGGCTCAATCGCCATTGCATCAGCTTTTAAGCGGGTGTAAACCATAGACCGACCACTTTTCCAAGTGAGCATCAGCGTTAAAATAATGATACCGATGAGCAGTGGCACCCAGCCGCCATCGGGTATTTTAAGCACGTTGGCGCTAAAAAATGCGAGATCTGTGATTAAAAATAATGTAACGAGTAAACCAGTTTTAAGTTTGCTCCAACGCCAAATTTCGTGAAAAACAACTGCAGCCAACAGGCTGGTAATCACCATGTCGCCCGTTACCGCAATGCCATACGCGGCGGCCAAATTACCCGAGCTACGAAAACCTATCACCAGTGCCATAGTGGCAATCATCAAGCCCCAATTGACGCGTGGCATGTAGACTTGGCCTTGTGTACTCTCTGATGTGTGTTGTATGTGCATACGTGGTATATAGCCCAATTGCAAGGCTTGGCGCGAGACTGAAAATGCGCCTGTAATCACCGCTTGGCTGGCAATAACCGTAGCCATGGTGGCTAATAAAATAAGGGGAATTAATGCCCACTCAGGTGCAAGTAAATAGAAAGGATTTTTAACAGCGTTGGCATTGTGCAGTATTAACGCGCCTTGACCAAAATAATTAAGAATGAGCGAAGGTAGTACAAAAATAAACCAAGCTAAGCGAATGGGAAAACGCCCAAAATGTCCCATATCGGCATACAATGCTTCTGCGCCCGTAACGGCCAGCACCACAGCACCGAGTGCAACAAAGGCAATCCAGGGTTGGCCAGTAAAAAAGCGCACGGCGTACAGCGGGTTAAGCGCAGATAAAATACTGGTGTCGTGAGCAATGTTAATTGCCCCAAGTAGGCCTAAAGTGCCAAACCACACCAACATCACTGGCCCAAAAAACGCGCCTACAACCTCGGTGCCTTTGCTTTGCGCCCAAAATAATCCAAATAGCACGACTATAGTGATGGGTACAATAAATTGGTGTAAATGTGGCGCTGCAACTTCTAAGCCTTCTACGGCAGATAATACTGAAATTGCGGGTGTAATCATGCCATCGGCATAAAACATACACGCGCCCAAAATGCCCAGCAACATAATATTGCGTTGTTTAATGCGGTTGCCATGCGTGTTGCGGCTGGCGAGTGCCAGCAATGCCATAATGCCACCTTCACCACGGTTATCAGCACGCATAATGAACGCAACATATTTAACTGAAACGATTAAGATTAACGCCCAGGTAATCAGCGATAAAATGCCATAAACGTTGCCAGCATTGAGTGCTAGCGGATGATGCCCAGCTGAAAAAACTTCTTTCATGGTGTAAAGCGGGCTAGTGCCAATATCGCCAAATACAACGCCCAAAGCGGCAAGAGCCATAGCGGGCAGGGCAGGTTTATGGGGTTGGTTGTTTTCCATTAGTATTAGTTTTAATGCAATTGGCTATTATCAATCAATTAAAGACGCAAACCAATAGCCCGAATAGATTTTATTTATTTTTTTACAATGTTTGCTTACACTGTTTATCTATTGATCATGCACCGCGAGTCGAGTCGATAACGGCTATTGCCTCACCTTGGTGAAAGCTTAATTTAACGCGATTGCCAGGCTTGGTTTGCTGGCTACTGTTAATTAACTCGCCTTGCGCGTCATGCACAATGGCATAACCACGCGCCAGTACGTTGTGCGGATTAAGCTGCGCCAAGCTGTTTTTAAGGCTTAGTACATGTTGGTGATGCGTTTGTAAATTGCGCTGCAAAGCTATGTCTAAGCGGTGTTTAAACTGCTTAACTTGCATGGCTTGGTTTTCTATTTGCTGTGCTGGTGAAATTAACCGCCGTGCTAAAAAATCGAGCTTTTGGCTGTGCTGGTTTAAGCTAAAGGTGATTTGTTTGTGTAACTGATTGGATAAATTCGCCAGTTGATTTTTCAGGCTGCTAGTATCCATACAAGCCAGCTCGGCCGCGGCGGTTGGCGTGGCAGCGCGCAAATCGGCGACAAAATCGCAAATGGTAAAATCAGTTTCATGGCCGACCCCAGAAATCGTCGGAATCGCAGAATCATCAATCGCGCGCGCGACAATTTCCTCATTAAACTGCCATAAATCTTCCATGCTGCCACCACCGCGGCAAATAATCAGCGTATCGCATTCTGCATGCTTATTTGCGGCGTGAACCGCCTTGGCAATCAGCGCTGCCGCTCCTTTTCCTTGCACAGGTGTTGGGTAAATAATCACATTAATATTAGGATTGCGGCGTTTTAATGTGGTTAACACATCGCGCAAAGCTGCTGCATCGGGCGAGGTTACAATGCCAATGGTTTTAGGATGTTTGGGAATTGGTTTTTTGAAAGCTGCATCAAATAAGCCTTCATGCTCAAGCTTGATTTTTAGCTTTTCGAACGCCTCAAACAGTGCACCTAAACCTGCTTTTTGTACAAATTCAACCGTGAGCTGAAAATCGCCACGCGCTTCGTAAAGCGTCACCGTGCAGCGTGCTTCAATTTTATCCCCTTCGCGCGGCATAAAATCTACATAAGCGTTGCGCCCTTTAAACATCACGCATTTAACCTGCGCAGTGTTATCTTTTAGCGAAAAATACCAATGGCCAGATGCGGCGCGAGTAAAGTTGGAAACCTCGCCCGACACCCAAAATAGCGGGAAACTTTGCTCTAACACTTCGCGCGCTAAACGATTCAACTCACTTACGGTCAGAATTTGCTTGAGTATTGGTAAATCGGGTTCAGTCATACTGCTTTATCTATTACAATGTTTAATCCTTTTATTATAAACGTTAAGGGCATATGTTAAAAAATTTATTCAGCCAAGTATTCAGCGGGCGTAGTGGCTATTTATTAGGCTTTGCAGCTTGCTTTGGCACAGTCGCGATGGCATTGGTGATTCAAACCAAATACAACTTAGAGCCATGCCCCTTATGCATCACACAGCGCATCTTTTTTATGGGCTTGGGCATTTTATTTTTAATTGGTGCATTTTTAAAACCTACCAGTATCAGCCAAAAAATATTCACATTTTTGCAAGTGGTAACCGCACTAGGCGGCGCTGGCTGGGCGATTCGACATTGGTATTTACAAGCGCACAAAGGCGAAATTATTGCGGATTGCGGCGTTGGTTTCGATTATATGTTCGAGAATTTTCCGCTTAAAAAAATGTTCACGCTGATTTTTAGAGGCACTGGTGATTGCGCGGCGATTGATTGGACGTTTCTCGGCTTAACACTGCCGCAGCTCGCATTAATTACGTTTATTAGCTTCGGTATTTACGCAATGTGGCTAGGTTTTAAGAAGGTATAAGATGGATTTCAAAACATTAGACGACTTTGTTGGCAACACGCCATTAGTAAAGTTGCAGCGCATGGCCGGTGAAACTAGTAATACAGTTTTGCTGAAATTAGAAGGCAATAATCCTGCAGGTTCGGTGAAAGACCGTCCTGCTTACAGTATGATTATGCGCGCCGAAGCACGTGGCGAGATTAAGCCAGGCGATACACTGATTGAAGCAACTAGTGGCAACACAGGTATTGCATTAGCCATGGTGGCGGCGATGCGTGGTTATAAAATGGTGCTGGTAATGCCTGAAAACCAAACGATGGAACGTCGCCAAAGCATGAAAGCTTACGGCGCGGAGTTGGTGTTAACACCTAAAGATGGCAGTATGGAATTAGCGAGAGATGTCGCAACGAAAATGGCTGCAGAGGGTGAAGGCATTGTGCTGGATCAGTTTGGCAATCAAGATAATCCACTCGCGCATTATGAAACTACTGGCCCAGAGATTTGGCGCGATACCGATGGAAAAATTACGCACTTTGTCGCCAGCATGGGCACCACTGGCACAATTATGGGCGTTTCGCGCTACCTAAAAGAAAAAAATCCCAACATTAAAATCATCGGCGTTCAACCAGAAGAAGGCGCGCAAATTCCAGGTATTCGCAAATGGCCAGTTGAATATATGCCGACTATTTTTGATGCTAAACGTGTGGATGAACTGCGTTATGTCAGCCAAAAAAACGCCGAAAATATGACGCGTAAGCTAGCAACCGAAGAGGGCATCTTTGCGGGAATTTCCAGCGGTGGTGGGCTTTACACGGCCTTAGAAATCTCGAAAGAGGTCGAAAATGCGGTGATTGTTAGCATTGTGTGTGATCGCGGTGATCGGTATTTATCAACTGGAGTCTTTCCGTCTTAAGCATGTTGCGCTTAGCAGTTTTTGCTAGTTTATTGGTACTTATGCAAAGCGCATCTGCGATTAGCAGTCTGCACATTACTGCCGATAGCGTCACGCATGACACAGCAACAGCCCAGCAGCTAGAGTTGATGGTCGATTTAGCCAGCACGACAGTCACTGCCAAAGCCGTGCATATTCAGTACCAAACAATCGAGGCCCGCAACGCTAATATTCTGCTTGATTACCGTGCCCTTAATAATCAAAACCAGCACAATCAAAGCCAGCCAAGTTTAACGCTGAATACTGATCTTAAGCAAAATACTGATACTAGCTGGGCAAAAACGCAAATGTATTGCCTGCTGCCTAAAAACTTAGCCACAGAATCTTGGGATTGTAGCAATGGTAAGTTTACCGCCCAGCGCATTAACTTGCCTTTTAGCTTAAGTGTGCTGCCGCAAACTAAGGGTTTTATCGCCAATATTAACCTGCAAAACGCCAATTTTAGTGATGAAGCTGGCCTGCACGCAGCTGAGAAACTCAATGGTCATTTAACCTTAGTAGCCAAGCAGGAAGGCGATACGCTCAATTTTAACAGCGCGCTTAATTGGCAAACTGGTGAGGTGTTTTGGCAGCCACTTTATTTTGCCAATGGTGGGCACGAGCTACAAATGCAAGGTAATTTGAAAGGCGACATTATCACGTTAGACAATGCGACTTTAAAGTTGGATAAAGTCGGCGATTTAAACTTTAGTGGCAAAATCAACACCAAAAACTACACCCTATATAAGCTAGATGCTGATTTGCCAAGCTTAAACTTAACTGAGGCTTACCCATTGTTATTTAAGCCTTTTTTAGGTAAAACTATGCTCAATGACGCAGAGCTAAACGGCAAAGCTGCATTGAATATACATGTGGTTGATTCGCAATTAAAGACGTTTAAAATCAAACTGGAGGATGTCAATATTGACGACAAAAACCATAAGTTTGCATTTTACAATGTCAATGCTGACATCCCTTGGAGCTACGATGATGCAACAAAAGTGAGCTTTTCGTACAATAATGGCCAATTGCTGAATATGCCGCTAGGCCGCACCAATATTGGCGCGGAGGTTAATCGCTATTCGCTAGTTTCGCCCAGTATTACGCTGCCCATATTAGATGGCACGTTTAAATTAAGCGATATTTCCGCCGCGCGCATCAACGATAATTGGTATTGGCATTTACGTGCCGAGCTCACGCCTGTTTCTATGCCAGATGCTTCGCGCGCCTTTAAATTGCCCATTATGCAAGGCAAAGCCTCGGCCGAAATTCCGCTGGTAACTTATAGCGGCGGCATACTCACGACCGATGGCGAAATCGTGCTAAATGTGTTTGATGGCAAAGCAACAGTGACGCAACTCACCCTGCAAAATCCGCTGAGCGATGCACCACGCCTGAGTGCAGATATGAATTTGCGCAATCTTGATATGGGTAGTTTAACGCGCACCTTTAGTTTTGGTGCGATTGAGGGCAAGCTAGATGGCGATGTGCAAGATTTAGAAATGCTTAATTGGAAACCCATAAAAATGGATGCCAAGCTGCAAAGCAGTGACGGAAAATATTTAAAGAAAATCTCGCAGCGCGCAGTAGAAAATATCTCATCACTAGGCGGCGCGGGTGCCGCAGCTGCTGTGCAGCGTAGTGTGTTGCGATTTTTTAATGAATTTAACTACGAAAAAATGGGCTTAAGCTGCATCTTGCGCAATAACATTTGTGAAATGAGCGGCATCGAGTCAACGCCAGGGGGGTACGTCATCGTTAAAGGTAGTGGCATACCCGCAATAACCGTGTTGGGGTACAATAAAACCGTGGGTTGGGGCGAGCTGGTAGACAGGGTTAAGCATGTAATAGATGGCAATACCAAATTGATAGTTAAGTAATTGATACTAAAGGATATAAGAATGAAAAAATCACTAAAAAAATCAGCAGTAATGTTGAGTATAGGTACGGCAGCCATTTTAACCGCTTGCGTTACCATTAATATTTACTTTCCCGCTGCTGCGGCAGAAAAAGCTGCCGATAAAATTATCGACGAAGTTTGGCAGCTTAAACAAGGCCAGCAAGCACCAGAAAGTACGCCAGCTGATAAGACTTCGGAACCAAAACCTGCAGAAACTACGCCTGCAGAAGCTAAACCTACCGACACGCCTGCTAAATAATTAGAGGAAAAATTACCATGAAAAAATTATTATTAAGTTTATTCGTTATTGTCTCAATACTTACCGCTAATTGGGTAGCCGCTGCGGCCGATTTAGAAGTGAATACACCCGCTATTGCAGCGCTCAAAGCCAGTATGCAAGCGCGTCATGGCCAATTAAGCCCATTTTATAGCGCAGGCGCAATTGGCCTAACCAAAGATGGCATGATTGCAGTAAAAGATGCGACGGCAGTGCCGCTATCTCAGCGTGGCAGTCTAAGCGGACTTGTTTCGGCTGAGAATGCAGACCGTGCCAATTTGTACAAAGAAATTGCCACCGCCAATGGACATGCGGAATGGCAAGGCGATATTCAGAACACCTTTGCAGGCCGTTGGATAGATAAAGCACAAAGTGGCTGGTTTTATCAAAGTGGTGGTGGTTGGGCGAAAAAATAGTTTATTTTAAGGAATTAAAATTGAAAGCATTGCAAAAAATTATATTCATTGTAACCAGTCTAGTTTGCTTAAGTGCGCTTGCAGAAACTTGGCCGCCGTTACCTACCGAAGACTTTACTAAAGGCCGCGCCGCTACAAGGGATGATGTAGACGAAGGTAGGGCGGTGTTTGTGGGCGAGTTGAACGATATTATGATTGGCATTCCCATTGATATCACCATTCCGCAATATGCCTATTTAAACCGTGATGGCAAAAAGCAAGCAGTCATTGTGATTCAAGCAGAGCAAGTACAAAATGAAAAAATAATTGGCGCAAAACTGCTAAACGGCCAAGATATTGCTGGATTCATGACGGATTTTGAATTGCTCGGTAACCAGCAGCCTAAATAGTTGGCATTAATAATGACACCCACCTTAGTATTCGACATCGAAACCATCCCCGATACCGCTGGCCTACGCGCCTTGCTGGATGTGCCTGCTGACGCAACAGATGAAGATGTTGCAAACATCGCATTTCACTTACGTCGCCAACATAATGGCAGTGATTTTTTACCTTTGCAGCAACATAAGATTTGCGCGATTTCGTGCGCTTTGCGCGAAGGTAGCAATTTTAAAGTGTGGACGCTTGGCGATGCGAACTCGTCTGAAGCTGAGATTATTCAACGATTTTTTGATGGCATAGAAAAATATACGCCACAAATTATCAGCTGGAACGGCAGCGGTTTTGATTTGCCCGTGTTGCATTACCGCGCCATGATTAATAAGGTCACCGCACCACGTTATTGGGATTTAGGTGAGGATGACAAAGACTTTAAGTGGAATAATTATATCAGTCGCTACCACATGCGCCATTTAGATTTAATGGATGTGCTGGCGATGTATAGCCCGCGTGCCAACGCGCCACTAGACGATATTGCGCAGTTATGCGGCTTTCCAGGTAAGCTGGGCATGGATGGCAGTAAGGTGTGGGATGCATTTAGGAATGGTGAGATTGAGGCGATTCGCAATTATTGCGAGACTGATGTGGCTAATACGCATTTGGTGTTTTTGCGCTTTCAACTCATGCGAGGGCATTTAAACTTGAACGAATACGAGGCCGAAATTAAGTTAGTGCGCGAAACCTTAGCGAGTTATACAGTTGATACAAGCAGGCCACACTGGGCAGAGTTTTTAGCGGCTTGGCGCTAATTCCACTTACATTAATTTCCCTCGGCATTAATTACTCTCAGCATCCATCGGCATATCTTCTTCTATTAAGCTATCTTTCCAATTTAAAATAATGCGTTGATTCACGTTATCTTCAATGGTGATTTTATGGCGCAATTTTTGGCCAGCATTGTTGGCTAAAATGGTGTAAGTGCCAGCGGGTAAGTTCACGTAAAGCATTGGTTTTGAGCCCACAATTCTAAAAACTAAGTTACTCGCTTCATCATAAATATTCACGTTGGCATCAGTCACTGAGCGGCCGCTGGTACCTTCAGAAAACAATAAATTCAGCGTAAATTGCTTGGCATGGCTGCGCATTACTGTTACCTCTTCCTCACCAATGCCGCCAGTCATATATTGCATACCATTTTTTGTGTTGAGCGTTTTGGGCGGTTGCGCAAAAGCGCTGCCATTTATTAGCATCAAGCCAATCAATAAAACCAGAGTATTTAAAACGAAAATATTACGCACTTAAGCTCCCAATGTACTTATTGTTAATTAGTTAATTGGCATTCTAACTTAACTGCCTAACTTAACTACAATAGATTTGCTTGGTTTTAATGAATTGCGCGCTGTTTGACAGAATTCTGCTACCTTTAAGCTAAAATAGCGCCTATGAAAAGAAACCGCAATAAAACCCGTCAAAATCCTGCCGAAAACCCTATTTTACACGCCACTATTGAGTCGCTAGATCAAGAAGGGCGAGGCGTTGCGCATGTCGATGGCAAAACAATATTTATTGATGGCGCGCTGCCTAATGAGCACGTCACCTATCAATCGCAACGTATTAAACCGAGCTATGAAGTGGCCAATGTTGTGAGCGTGTTAAAGCAAAGCAATCAGCGTGTGGTACCAAAATGTCCACACTTTGGCCTTTGTGGCGGTTGCAAGCTGCAACACATGGATGCGGGTGCGCAAGTGGCGGCCAAGCAACAAATGTTAGAAGCCGATTTATGGCACATTGGCAAAGTAAAGCCTGAGAATATGCTGCCACCATTGTACGGACCAACTTGGGGTTACAGACACAAGGCGCGTTTAAGTGTTAAATATGTCGATAAAAAACAACGTGTGTTAGTGGGTTTTAACGAAAAAGGTACGCGCTATGTGGCCGATATGAACAGCTGCGAAGTGCTGGTGCCTGAAGTTTCTGCCTTGATAGCGCCGCTACAAGACATGATTATTCAGTTAAGCATTCGCGATAAACTGCCGCAAATTGAGCTGGCCGTTGGCGAAGCCAATCAAAAAAATACAGCTAAAGCAGTGGATGACAAACCTGTCATCGTGCTGATTTTGCGTATTATGGATGCGCTGACTGAACATGATGAAACACATTTAAAAGCCTTTGCCGATGCGCACCAAGTGCAAATTTGGACGCAAACAAAAGGTCCAGATACCATTAAGCCGTTTTGGCCATTAGTTGGAGCGCAACTGCAATACAGTCTGCCTGAATTTGACTTGATTTATCCGTTTAAACCCAACGAGTTCACGCAAGTCAATCCGCAAATTAATCAACAAATGGTAAACCGCGCCATGCAATTATTACAGCCAAAAGCAGGTGAAAAAATTGCCGATTTCTTCTGCGGTATTGGTAATTTTACGCTGCCAATCGCCCGTAGTGGCGCATCGGTATTGGGACTGGAAGGTTTGGCAAACTTGGTTGATAGAGCGAATGAAAGCGCTGCTCTTAATCACATCAGCAACGCCACTTTTGGTGTGGCCGATTTATTTAAAATGACCGAAGAAAGCTTGACAGACTTAAGTTTAAGTCATGGAGCGTTCGACAAATGGTTAATTGACCCGCCTCGCGATGGCGCATTTGAGTTAGTTAAAGCCATCACGCCAGCAAGCGCGCCAAAGTTGATTGTATATGTTTCATGTAACCCCGCAACGCTGGCGCGCGATGCAGGTATTTTGGTGGCTGAAAAAGGTTACCGCTTAAGCGCGGCGGGCGTGATTAATATGTTTCCGCACACCGCGCATGTTGAATCTATTGCCTGCTTTATTAAAAACTAAGCTTGGGCTATTAACCTTGTCGAGTACCAAAAAAATCAGTCGAACTTCTTTTGTTATCCACGCTAAACGCTGTGCTGCCACCAACAGCCAACAACAGCAAGCCGCCTGCCATGGCGATGTTTTTTAAGAACATAATCATCTGCATTTGGTCGCCAAAATTACGGTGAAACACGGCTGCAGCCACCACAGAAAAAATGGCCAATGCAAAAGCCACATAACTTGTTTTAAAGCCCACAGCTAGTGCCAAACCGCCCAGCAATTCTAACGCAATAGTTGGCCACAATAAAATGCCTGGCAAGCCAACAGATTGCATATAACCAGCGGTTCCAGCAGGATCTTGAATTTTACCTAAGCCCGCTAAAATAAAAATAAGCGCCATCATAATACGGCCAATCAGTTGAATAACACCAGTCATTTTGCACTCCTCATTGTTAAAAGTGCTTACATCATAAACTTATCAAACCCAAGCCGCAATCCTGTATAAAATCGAGCTTATAATTGGCAACATGTTTAAAAAAATATTGATGTTGCTGTGCGTGCTATTACAACTTGCCGCATGCCAAAAAACGCCAACGCAGCCAGCTGAAATTAATTTTGCAATCGCGCAAGCACCGCTAAATTGTGATCCGCGCTATGCCACTGATGCAGCATCTGAGCGGGTAAATAGGTTGCTGTATCAACCCTTGGTGGATTTTGATGCAGCCTCAAAACCTGTGCCAATATTGGCTAGTTGGCAAGCACTAAGCCCTACTGAATATCGGCTTAGCTTGCAAAAACAAGCGGTTTTTCATGATGGCAGTGCGCTTAGTACGCAGGATATTAAAGCGACTTATGATTCATTTCTGAGCGATTCACCTTTTTACTTAAAAGATTCGCCGCATACAGCGGAGTTTGCTAATGTAAACTCAATAAAAATAGTGGATAAAAATACCGTTTTATTTCAATTAAAACAAGCTGATACGCACTTTATAGAAAAGCTTATTATTGGTATTTTGCCTAAAAGTTTAATCGAGAAAAACCACGATTTTTCGCACAACCCAATCGGTAGTGGGCCGTTAAGCTTTGTTAGCTGGCAAAATAAGCTCACATTAAAGCGCGTTAAAGATGGGCAATTAATTAGCTTGCAAGAAGTAAAAGACCCAACCGTACGCGTGCTAAAGCTATTGCGCGGCGAGGTGAATTTATTACAAGGTGATTTGCCGCCAGAGCTAGTGAAACACTTGCAAAGTCAGCCAACAGTAATGGTTAAAACCAGCATAGGTGCTAATTTTTCATACCTTGGTTTGAATATGCAAGACCGTGTTTTAAAACAATTAAAAGTGCGCCAAGCCATTGCCTACGCCATTAATCGGCAAGCCATTATTGATAAAGTTATGGTAAAAAACTCCCGCTTAGCTGAGGTAATTTTGCCGCCAGAACATTATGCTGGCAACAATAGCTTAATGCCTTACGATTACAACCCAGTATTAGCTAAAAAACTATTATTAGAAGCTGGTATAAAACTACCGCTTAAATTGGTGTATAAAACCAGTACTGACGCCCAGCGCGTGCGTTTTGCCACTATTATGCAAGCACAAATGGCCGAAGCAGGCATAGATTTGGAAATTCGCAGCCTCGATTGGGGTACGTTTTTTGCTGATGTAAAACAAGGTAATTTTCAATTGTTTGGTCTGACTTGGGTGGGCATCAAAACGCCCGAAATTTATGCAAAAGCCTTTGGTAGTAAAAACTTTCCGCCTAACGGCTTTAATCGTGGCCGTTATGTGGATGCTGAGCTAGATAAACTGCTTGCAAATGAAGACTGGCAGGCTGCGACGGCGCGCATTCACGCACAATTACCCTATATTCCGCTGTGGTACGAAGGCCAATTTGACGCCATGCAAAAAAATATTACTGACTACTCACCCAAGGCCGATGGTAATTGGGATGATTTGGCTACTATTCAGCATGTGTCATACCAGCAAAAAAATTAAAACTATGCTAATGTAATGCAAATGAATTACAACAGGAGCTAATGATGAAAACTGCCACAATCCCTGCATTGCGTGTAGAACCAAAATTGCGCGAAGCCGCAGAAAACGTGCTTGTCGATGGCGAAACATTGTCTAGCTTTGTAGAAGAGTCGCTACGCGCAAATATTGAAAAACGCATTCATCAACAGGCTTTTATAGCACGGGGCTTGGCTTCGCGTGATGAAGCTAAACGCACGGGTGAGTATTATTCGGCAGAAAGTGTGTTGGCAGAGTTAGATGACATTCTCAACGGACAAGCTGATTGACTTACCAAATTAGATTTACCCGTGGTGCAAGAGAAGACCTAAAACATCTTTACTTATTTTTATACCAGCGTGACAAAATCATCGCTAAGCATGCACGCGATACCATTTATAAAGCGATTGATACTTTAAAAGCTTTTCCATTTGCCTGTAGAAAAGCACAGGCTGATAATCCATTTTTACGAGAATTGGTTTTCCCTTTTGGCGCAAACGGTTATGTGGCACTGTTTGAAATAGAAGAAGATAATATGGTGACTATTTTGGCAGTAAGGCATCAGCGTGAAGATGATTATCTTTAAATCTAGGTGAATAATAAAAATTATGAGCGAATTATTAATTAATCAATACCAAGCTGAAATTGCCAAATATATTCAATACGGTGGCGATAAAAAAGAAACCAGTATTCGCCGTGCT
>JANXWL010000153.1 GCA_025351225.1 Methylotenera sp.
GAGCTTGTAGGTTATGGTATGAGCGCTGATGCGTATCATATGACCGCACCCAATATGGACGGGCCTCGCAGAAGCATGGTAAACGCACTTAAAAACGCAGGCATTAATCCAATAGATGTGCAGTTTATGAATGCGCACGGGACTTCTACGCCGCTGGGCGATGCTAACGAAACTAACGCGATTAAAGCGACTTTTGGTGATCATGCATATAAACTGGTCGTAAACTCAACCAAATCGATGACAGGGCACTTATTAGGCGGCGCGGGCGGTTTAGAATCCGTGTTCACTGTGCTTTCGATTTACAATCAAATCTCACCGCCAACGATTAATATTTTTAACCAAGACCCAGAATGTGATTTGGATTATTGCGCTAATATGGCGCGAGATTTAAAAATTACTTACGCGCTTAAAAATAACTTTGGTTTTGGTGGCACGAATGGAAGTCTGGTATTTAAAAAGATCTAAGTTTTAAAAATAATCCTATTAATAAGCTAACAACTATTAGTAAGCTAACAACTATTAATTCGATGCCAGCAAGATAATATCCATAGGGATTTCAGGCATTTATCTTTTTGTCATAAAAATTACAGGGCGTTATTGACTTGATTAACTTGATTTAATGTGTAGTTAACACCAGAGTATTTATCTAAAAAGTTTTTCATAAAGCTGCCGTCAAAACGTTTAATTAAAAAATTATTTCCAAGATCACTCAGCTCACCAGCATTAAAAATATATTGCTTCATCATTTCACCAAATACTGGCGCATATTTAAATGCTTGGCCAGAGCCCAAACAATGCAATAAATTACTAATTTTTGAATCTGGCCCTAAGATAAATTTTAGGTCTGGTGTAATATCAAAATACGATTGATGACCTGATGAAAAAACCGTATTTTGCAAATTATTAAAACGCTTATTTGCAATATCTTTATAGTTGTGCAGATTAGATAAGCCTTGCATTTGATACACTGGGTTATTAATAAAATCTGCGCCAATAATATCAAGGTGATTATCTGCAAATAAACTTCTGGTTTCGTCTAGCCAGCGATTTCTAGGTTGGTGCATATGCACTTCGCCATCACGCCATGTTCTAAAATAAGCGCGATTAGTGTAATCAGCAATAATGGGCATCGGCTTTTTTTCAGTGGATAAGCTGTTTAGCCAGTTAGCTACTAGCACGGGCTCTGCACCAACGGGAATATTTAAGCCTAAATTTTTAAATAATTTGGGGCTCCACGCGCCTGCAGCGTTTATCACGTTATCTGTTTTAATGACGCGGTTTGTTAAAATAACCTCGGTAATTTTGTTGGCTTTATTCTTTTTAAAGCCCATCACTTCTTCGTTTTCAAACAATGTAGCTTGCGATTGATGAATGCTTTGATAAAGTGCCAGCCGCACGTGTGCAGGCTCTAGCTGAAAAGCATCTGGCTCGTAATAGAACACTTCGCTGTCATGCAGTTCGACAAAGTCAGGACAAAGTTTTTGTGCTGCATCTTTCGTTATTTTATTAAAATTAACGGGCACATGTTTTAAATCGTAGGCTAGTTTATCCCACTTTTCATTGGTGCCATTTTCATTTTTTTTGGTAATCCACAATGCACCATTGCGTTCTGGCTCTAACTCAGCACCCCAAATATTTTTAATATTCATCCACATATCAGTCGATATTTTGGCTAATTTAGCCGCATTAGCGTCAGCGTTAGCTGCTCGAACAATGCCTGAATGCCGAATAGATAAAGCGCTGCTCAATATATTTTTTTCTACCAAGCATATTGATTCTGGATTTTTTTTGCTCGACTTTAAATGGTTAGCTAGCGCGATGGCACTTGCGGTGCCCAGGCATCCGCCGCCAATAACGACTGTATGATATTTGTTCATAAAATTATTTACTCGTTATATTCAGAAGTTAGCATCAGTTTATTAAACTATTAAGGGTTCACAAAGTAGTACTATTAATAACAATAACAAGACTCGAACCTTATAAATAGGTTCAGACCAATACATTTTTAATATAATCTAAAAACTTTTTAAAAACAACCTAAAATATTTCGATGCTTTGGCAGCCAATATTTATGGGGTTGGCGGAGAATTATTTTTTGCATGTTGATTTTGTTTTAAGAAGATATGCTCTTTTTAAAAGAGCTAGCCTATGGTTTAATGTTGGCTTATGTTGCAACACAATTCTTACTTAATTAATGGCAGTTTTAACCAAGTTATTTCGCCTTTAGACCGAGGCTTGGCTTATGGCGATGGCGTTTTTCGCACGATTAAGGTTGTCGCTGGTTTGCCAGAACAGTGGCCGGCACATTACCAAAAATTAGTAGCCGATTGTGCTGCCATTAACATTGTTTGCCCAAGTGCAGAGCTGTTAATGAGCGATTGGCAGCAACTTTTTAGTGCGGGTGAAGACGCAGTTGCCAAAATTATCATCACCCGTGGCGAAGGTGAACGCGGCTACAAACCGTCTGCAATTACCGCGCCAATGCGACTTATTAGCAAGTTTGCCATGCCCAATTATGCTAAGGCAAATTTTAGCGATGGCGTGCACTTGCATCTGTGCGAAACGCGACTAGCAGCCCAACCCAAGCTAGCAGGCGTTAAGACGCTAAACCGCCTAGAAAACGTGTTGGCGCGGATGGAGTGGAGCAACCATGCGCTTGTAGATGGCGTCATGCTCGACATGAATGGCAACGTGATTGAATGTACGTCGGCGAATATATTTGCCAGGTTTGGCGATGCGCTCATTACGCCGAAGCTTGATTTATGTGGCATTGCAGGCATTACGCGGCAACGCATTATGATGCTTGCACCTAGCTTGTCGTTAAAAATTGATGTGCAACACATGAGTTTTGCGCAATTATTGACTGCTGATGAAATTATTATTTGCAATAGTTTATATGGCGCTTGGCAAGTCAGGTGCATTCAAGAAAATACCATTCAATCAAACGGCCTTGCAACTGCCGTGCGTGCGGCACTAAGAACATGAAGCGTTTTATAAAAATATTATTGATAATCAGTATTTTAGCGGCAATTGGCTTTGCGGATTGGCTATACAATTACGCTAAAACACCGCTTAATTTAACACCCGAAGCGCAAGAAATCATCATTAAGCCCAAAAGTGGCTTAAAAAGTATCGCTAATCAGCTGGTTGAACAAGAAGTGTTGCCAAGCGCCTTGCCATTTGTGCTGCTGGGACGTTTGCTGGGCAAAGAGCCAAGCTTACAATCGGGCAGTTATACGCTTAATAAAAATATCAATCCCTACCAGTTGCTGCTTTCGCTTAATCACGGCAAGGCCACGCAAGGTGGCATCACGTTTATTGAAGGTAAAACATTTAAAATAATGCGCGAAAAGTTAGCCAAAAATGATGCTGTTAAAAGTACCATTCAAGATTTATCTGATGCAGAAGTGATGCGCTTAGTGGGTGGTGGAGAGCCACATGCTGAGGGACTGTTCTTTCCCGATACCTTTTATTTTGACCGCAACACGGCTGATATCGTGATATTGAAACGTTCTTATGATGGTATGAAAATCAAACTAGCCGCTACTTGGGCTAATCGCGCCCCTGGATTGCCCTATAAAGACAGCTATCAGTCCTTAATCATGGCTTCTATCATCGAAAAAGAGACTGGGAAAGCGTCGGAGCGGCCGATGATTGCTGGCGTTTTCTTAAATCGTTTACGTATTGGTATGCGCTTGCAAACCGATCCTTCTGTGATTTACGGCATGGGCGACAACTACGATGGTAATATTCACAAAAAAGATTTAGAGCGTGATACACCTTACAATACTTACACACGTGATGGCTTGCCACCCACGCCAATCGCCATGTCTGGCTTAGCTTCTATTGAAGCGGCTTTGCATCCAGAGGTGACAAAAGCGCTTTACTTTGTGGGTAAGGGCGATGGCACCCACGCATTTTCAAATTCATTGGTTGAACATAATGCGAACGTGGTTAAATACCAACTTAAAAAATCCACTAAAAAAGTAAGCCAAAAATGACTAGGTCAGCAATTATTAAGTCCAACAAAAAACGCGGTAAGTTTATCACGCTGGAAGGTATGGATGGTGCTGGCAAAAGTACGCACATCCCTAATATTATTGCAGTCCTTAAAACACGTGGTGTAGAAGTGGTTTCTACTCGAGAGCCAGGTGGAACAAGGCTTGGCGAGCAGTTGCGCACTTTGTTGTTGCACGATGCTATGCACGCAGAAACCGAAACCTTACTGATGTTTGCGGCACGGCGTGAGCATATAGCCAATTTGATTGAGCCTGCGCTTAAACGTGGTGCTTATGTGCTTTCAGACCGTTTTACGGACGCTACTTACGCTTACCAATGCGGTGCTAAGGGTGTTAGTAGCACAAAAATCAAGCAGCTTGAAAAGTGGGTACAGGGCAGTTTGCAGCCTGATTTGACGCTGCTTTTTGATGTGCCAGTTGAAATTAGCATGACAAGGCTGACAACTGCGCGCGAGCCCGATAAATTTGAACGTGAAGATGCCAAGTTTTTTGAGAAGCTACGCCAAGCATATTTAACGCGGGCCAAAGAAAACCCTGAGCGATTTCGTATAATTAACGCCAACCAAGCGCTAGATAAAATTAAAGTTTTAGTTGAAGAAATAATTTTAAAATTATGATTTTATTAATGTATTAAACCATGTACAGTTGGCAACATAATCAGTGGCAACAAATCACTCAGCGTGCAAAATTGCCGCATGCATTACTGTTGCGCGGCACTGCGGGTACGGGTAAGCACGATTTTGCTCGCGAGCTTGCGCAAGCTTTATTGTGCAGAACACCTAAAGATGATAAAACTGCCTGTAAACTCTGCCCAAGTTGTATTTGGTTTGCCGAGGATGGGCACCCGGATTTTAAGTTAATTTCACCAGAAGAGGCAGAGCTTAGTGATGATGCTCCCAAAAAGAAGTCGGCTAAAAAAAGCCAAATCTCAGTCGCGCAAATTCGACAACTAATTGATTATTTAAACCTTTCTAGCCATCAAGTGAATGCGCGACGCATTGTATTAATTTCACCAGCCGAAACGCTGAATATGGCATCTGCTAATGCCTTGCTAAAAATGTTAGAAGAGCCGCCTGTAAATACATTATTTTTATTGGTTAGCAGCCAGCCACAACGCTTGCTGGCTACTATTATTAGCCGCTGCCAAGCCATAGATATGCCTCTGCCAGCAACAAGAGAAGCACTGGCTTGGCTTAATTCGGAAGGGGTCAGCAATTCTGTAAGTGTACTCAATTTGGCTGGTGGTGCGCCTTTGCAGGCTTTGCAAATAGCCGAGGAGGGTGATGTAATTGCAATGCTGACCAAGCACTTAAGTCAAGGTGAAAAGTTAGATGCATTTGTCTGCGCGCCTTTATTTACAGGGCTTGGTATGGAACGCTCGATAGATACGCTGCAAAAATGGATATTTGATTTAGCCGCTTGTAAGCTCGCACAAAGTTTGCATTATCACGTAAGCTGTAGCAACATCTTGCAAGCTTTGTGCAAAGGCGTAAACTTACAGGGGTTATTGCGCTTTCAACAACAATTGCTAGAAGCGAAAAAATTAGCTAATCACCCCTTAAATAGTGAATTGCAGCTTGAAAATTTGTTGTTACAATATACACAATTGTTTAAGCCAATTAAACTTTAAACTTATTAAACATTAAATACAGCAATTATTAAGTACAGTAAACTTGGATAATAAAAATACTACTAGAAAAGAGCTGCTAATTGAACATACAAGCCACTACCGACCAAATTAAAGAAGCCAGTAATAAGCCAGGGGTGCTATCGCTGGCCATTAAAGAAAAATCGGCTTTGTATGCAGCCTACATGCCCTATATAAAGGGTGGTGGTTTGTTTATACCCACTAACAAAACTTTCAAAATTGGCGAAGAAGTATTTATGTTGCTAAGCTTGGTAGACGATCCAATGAAGCTAAAAGTGGTGGGTAAAGTAGTGTGGATTACCCCCGTAGCACAGGCTAATCGGCCACAAGGCATAGGCGTACAATTTAGTGAAAAAGATGGCGGCACAGAAGTCAAAAACAAAATTGAAGCCATTTTAGGTGGTGCGCTTAAAGCTAATCGCCCAACGCACACCATGTAAAATTCTAAGCTTATAAAATCCTATGCTTAGTCCCGCAGAAAAGCAAAACGCTGTAAAATAGTATCTATCATTTTTTCACCTGTTACACTTTAAATTTGTTATGTAGACATGCTAGTCGATTCTCATTGCCATCTAAATTTTCCAGAGCTTTCTGAAAATATTCAAATACTTAGATTGAATATGCAAGAGGCCAATGTCGGTCATGCACTTTGTGTTTCGGTTACTTTAGATAAGTTTCCTGAAGTTCTTGGTTTAGCTGAGCGGTTTGAGAATTTTTATGCCTCAGTTGGCGTGCACCCCGATTACGAAGATATTGAAGAGCCTACCGTTGAGCAATTGGTAGCGTTAGCACAGCACACAAAAATTGTCGCAATTGGCGAAACAGGCTTGGATTACTTTCGTTTAACAGGCGATTTAGAATGGCAACGTGAGCGTTTTCGCACACACATTCGTGCAGCAATTAAATGCGCTAAGCCATTGATTATACATACAAGAAGTGCTGCAGAAGACACTTTGCGTATTATGAAAGAAGAGGGTGCAATTAAAGTTGGCGGTGTAATGCATTGCTTTACCGAGAGCTTAGATGTGGCAACGGCAGCGATTGAAATGGGCTTTTATATTTCATTTTCAGGTATCGTCACCTTTAAAAATGCTGCGCAGATTAAAGAAGTCGCGCAAGCAATACCACTTGATAAAATATTGGTAGAGACCGATTCGCCCTACCTTGCGCCTATTCCATTTCGCGGCAAAATTAACCAACCAGCCTATGTTAAATATGTGGCGCAAGAAATCGCCAATTTGCGAGGAATCAGCCTAGATGTTGTAATGCAAGCTACTACGGACAATTTTTTTACCTTATTTAAGCATGCCAAGGCAGTAAACTAATGCAGCTTACTATGTTAGGTGTGGGCTCCAGCGCAGGTACGCCCGTTGTGGGTTGTCGATGTGCAACTTGCTTATCTGAGGACTTGCGTAATAAGCGCACACGCTGCTCTAGTTTGATTACGCTTGATTCTGGCGAAAATATTCTCATAGACACAGGCCCAGATTTACGCGACCAAGCGCTGCGTGAAAATATCACCCGTGTGGATGCAGTGCTTTATACACACACGCATGCCGATCATTTACATGGCATTGATGATTTACGCGCATTTTGCCAGATTCAACGCAAACAAATTCCTTTGTATGCCAAGCCAGATGCTGTTATGCATATCACGCAAAAGTTTGGCTATGTGCTACGCGAGCCAAGTGACTTTTGGGATTTGCCCGTATTGCGTATTGAGAGCATTCAACAACCTTTTGAGCTGTTTGGTGTGACCATTACGCCAATCCCAGTTATGCATGGAAAAAGTCATATCTTTGGTTATCGTATTGGTAACCTTGCTTATTTAACCGATGTTTCTGAGATTCCAGAAAGCTCATTTTCACTTTTAGAAGGTTTAGATATTGTGCTGTTAGACTGCTTGCGCGAAACCACACATCCTACCCACATTAACATTGAACAAAGTTTAACTTACATTGGTCGTATCAAAGCCAAACAAAGTTATATGATTCACATGACGCATGAATTAGAATATACATTTTTAACTGATAAGTTGCCTAAGGGCGTATTTGTTGGTTTTGACGGCTTAAAATTACGTATTAACTGATACTTGAGTATCAATTACGTCAACAAAACGCGTTAAAAGCCGTTATATAGCTTACTTATTGAATTAAAAAGGTTTTTAAGAAAATGATACGGACGACTAGGATGATTAAGATGAGCAATGTTTTAATGAGCGGTTTGATTGTAGGCTTGCTAACAGCTTCAACGGTTTTTGCTGCTGGCGCAGTCAAAACATATACCGAAAATGAATTTTTAGATAAGTTTAGTGGTAAAGCAAAAACGGTGATTTTTGAAAAACTAGGCGAACCAGCAAAAAAAGAACTTTCTGTTAAACCTACTAATGCAAGTGCAATGGTAGGTGGTAAAGATGTTGATGATGGTAAATCTAAAAAAGTTAAAGTAGAGATGTGGTATTACAAAAATATTGTTAAGTATGATCCTAAGCACACTTACAAAGAAACCGAAATTACTTTTGTTAATGACCACGTCTTAAATATTGCATTTTTTAATAACAAATAACTAATTGATTTTAAATATTAAAAAGCCGAGCAGTGCGCA
>JANXWL010000157.1 GCA_025351225.1 Methylotenera sp.
AGTTAAACCCAATCTCACTGAAATAACGGCACCAAACGATGCGCAATGGGCGGTAAAAGCCGAGCATTCAACTTTGGGTTGTTATTATCTATATGGTCGCCAAAAAGCAGAAACGCTTTATACCGAAAACGAAAGTAATGCAGAAAAGTTATGGGGATCGCCTAATGCCTCACCTTATGTAAAAGATGCATTTCATCGCTATGTAATTAATGATGAAAAGACAGCCGTTAATCCTGAGCAAACAGGTACTAAATTTTCAGCTTGGCACGAGATCGTTGTTGCACCAGCCCAAGAAGTGACTATAGAATTAACTCTGTCGCGTGAATTGATGGAGGCACCATTTGCAAAAAGTGATGCGATATTCGCTTCAAGAGCTTCTGAAGCCAATATTTTCTATGATGAATTATCACCTCAATCCGATTTAGAGGACAAAAATATCCTTCGTCAATCACTCGCAGGAATGATTTGGAGCAAACAGTTCTTTCATTTCGATGTGGCACGTTGGCTGGATGGAGACGAACTCAAGCCGCCAGATGATCGTCAACTTGGCCGTAACCATGCTTGGCGGCATTTAAAAGCTTCGCACGTGATCTCGATGCCAGATAAGTGGGAGTACCCGTGGTTTGCCGCATGGGATTTAGCGTTTCATTGTGCTGCACTGGCCTTGGTAGATGTAGATTTTGCTAAACAGCAAATTGAGTTGCTATTAAAAGAAAATTACTTACATCCGAATGGACAGATTCCAGCTTATGAATGGGCATTTGGCGATGTAAATCCGCCAGTGCTAGCTGCAGCTGCGCTAAAAGTATTTCGTGCTGAACGTATGCAACGCGGCAAAGGAGATTTAAATTTTCTTGGCCGTATCGTACACAAGTTACTCATGAATTACACCTGGTGGCTTAATGCAAAAGATATGGATGGCCATAATGTATTTGAGGGCGGTTTTCTTGGTCTAGATAACATCTCCGTATATGACCGTTCGCAGGCATTACCGCCTGGCTATTCTTTAAAACAGGCTGATGCGACTGGGTGGGTAGCCATGTTTAGCCTCAATATGACCGTGATGGCGCTAGAGCTAACGGCAGAAAATGCAGATTACGAAGATGTGGCGATTCAGTGTTATAGCCAGTTTCTTGGTGTGGCCAATGCAATCGCTGGAAATGTTAGCAAAAATACTCATGCTGGTCTTTCACTGTGGGATGCCAGTGCAGGATTCTTTAAAGACTTGATTGTGAAGCCAGATGGTAGTAGCCAGCATATTGATGTTTTCTCGCTGGTCGGACTCATTCCCATGTTTGCATGTGAAGTAGTTGATCATCGACTGCTGAAGAATGCCCCACGATTCGCAGCAATATTGAATGAGCATGCAGGCGGGCTTTTTGATGGACATACCATATGTGCTTGCCCTGCCACAACAAACGAGCGTGGCGAGCATCTTCTGTCGCTGGTTGATCATACAATGTTGCCGCATATCATGCGTCGTCTTTTGTCTGAGGATGAATTTCTCTCTGATTATGGTATTCGCAGCGTATCTAAAATCCATGCGACGCAATGTGATTTAGGGCACATTGATGGAGTGGGGCATGCCTTAATTGAATACGTAGCTGGCGAGTCAAATAATGGCCTTTTTGGCGGTAACTCTAACTGGCGCGGACCAATCTGGATGCCAACCAATTACACGTTAATTCAGGCTATTGAAAAATTTCATCGTTATCTAGGTGATGAATATAAAATTGCCGTGCCTTGTCTTGATAACCAAGAGTTGACCCTTAAAGAAATCTCAAAATTAATTTCCGACCGTTTAGTGAATATATTTCGTAGAGATGCCACAGGGCGTATTCCCGCTCTGCCAGAAAATAGCCCATTTGAGAACGACCCACATTGGAAAGATTTGTTATTGTTTCATGAGTATTTTCATGCTGAAACTGGCCTTGGCTTAGGTGCGATGCACCAGACTGGCTGGACAGGCTTAGTGGCAAATTTAGTTGAGCGACGTTATCGGGTAGATATTCCTGCATACTGGAAGAATCCAAGCAAGGATGATTAAAAGTAAAAAAATAGCACAAGAAGTCAAATAGGAAACATACATGTTTTGTATCGCAAAGTAGGTTAAAACTATTATTACAAGAGTTATGTGCTTGGGAAAGTGTGGAGATGGTGCGGAAATATGACAAATTTCCTACGTGTCATAAAATGACAAAGGGCTAGCCTAAGCTAACCCTTTGTTTTATATGGTGCGCCCGAAGAGATTCGAACTCCTGACCCCTTGGTTCGTAGCCAAGTACTCTATCCAGCTGAGCTACGGGCGCATGAATTATTTTTTAGATTAACACTAACTGTGTTGGCTTCGCCTTGTCGTACAAAAACGTACTGCCTTCGGCTTACCGTCTTGTTATTTTTAATCTATCTAAATAATTAATTTAGTTAAATTTACTAAGCAATATTATACGCGAAACTGCTTGTTTCTTAAAGCTAAAATTACGACTACATTTGGCGGAGAGCGAGGGATTCGAACCCTCGATACAGATTTAAGCCCGTATGCTTCCTTAGCAGGGAAGTGCCTTCGACCACTCGGCCAGCTCTCCGTTTTAAATCAATTACACTATTAACTAACACTGTTAATTAAGGGCGCGATATTACGCGAAACGCCCTTATAAATCAATTAGAAACTTACCTAATCCATTTTATAAATTGGCTGGTCTTTGTGAATTAGCGGTGTGAATTAGCGGTGTGAATTAACTAGTCGTCCTCTAATTCAAATGCTTTGTGCAACACACGCACAGCTAGTTCCATGTATTTTTCTTCTACCACTACGGCAATTTTAATTTCACTGGTAGAAATCATTTGAATATTAATGCCTTCCTCTGCCAGTGTGCGGAACATTTGGCTGGCAATACCCACGTGCGAGCGCATGCCGACGCCCACAACCGATACTTTGGCGATTTTGTCATCGCCAATAATTTCGCGTGCTTTAATAAAGCTTTGTACTTTATCGCGCAAAATGCTCAATGCTTTATTCATCTCATTTTTATGCACGGTAAAGGTGAAATCTGTTGCGCCATCTGCGCCCGTGTTTTGAATAATCATGTCCACGTCGATATTAGCATCGGCGATCGGGCCTAAAATTTGGTAGGCAATACCTGGCGTATCAGGCACGCCCAGCACAGTGATTTTGGCCTCGTCGCGGTTAAACGCGATGCCTGAAATAATGGGTTCTTCCATATTATTGTCCTTATTTGCTTCCTCAAACGTTATCAGAGTTCCGTCGCCTTCATCCTCAAAGCTGGATAGCACGCGTAACTTAACTTTATATTTGCCTGCAAACTCAACGGAGCGAATTTGCAATACTTTACTACCTTGGCTGGCGAGTTCTAGCATTTCTTCAAATGTGATTGATTTTAAACGGCGCGCTTCTGGCACCACGCGCGGGTCAGTCGTATAAACGCCATCAACATCGGTGTAGATTTGGCATTCGTCGGCTTTTAGCGCGGCTGCCAGCGCAACCCCAGTCGTATCAGAGCCGCCACGACCAAGCGTAGTAATGTTGCCAAACTCATCCGCACCCTGAAAGCCCGCTACCACTACCACATAGCCATCATTTAAATCTTGCTTAATATTGTGATCATCAATATCTAAAATACGCGCTTTGGTGTGCGCAGCGTCGGTGAGAATTTTAACTTGTGCACCTGTGTAGCTTTTAGCTTTAATGCCAAGCTCCATCAGGGCGAGTGCGGTCAAGCCAATAGTGACTTGCTCACCAGTCGAAATCATCACGTCTAACTCACGCGGGTCAGGCTCTGGCATAATTTCTTTTGCCAATGCAATCAGGCGATTCGTCTCGCCCGACATAGCCGAAACCACCACAACAATTTGATGCCCCATTGCCTTGTAACGCGCTACTCTTCTTGCGACGTTACGAATTCGCTCAGGATTCGCTACAGAGGTTCCGCCGTATTTTTGTACAATTAATGCCATAATTTTATTTAAGTTTTTGAGTTCTAAATATCAAGTGAATAATGTTTAAAGTTAATTAAGTTTCTGTGTAACCCATTCTTGCACGCTCGCCAATGCTTTAGGTAATTGGCTGGCATCCATGCCACCCGCCATCGCCATATCTGGCTTGCCGCCGCCTTTGCCGCCAACTTGTTGCGCGACAAAGTTGACTAAATCGCCCGCTTTTATTTTCGCAATTACATCATGTGTCACGCCCGCAGCTAAGCTCACTTTGCCGTCATTCACGCTAGCCAGCACGATTGCGGCAGTTTTGAGCTTGTCTTTTAGCTTGTCCATCGTCTCACGCAGCGCATTCGCATCTGCGCCTTCCAGCGTGGCTGCCAGCACTTTAACACTGTTAATTTCAATCGCTTGACTCACTAAATCGTCGCCCTGACTGCTGGCGAGTTTAGATTTTAAACGCGCGAGTTCTTTTTCAAGTGTTTTTGCATGGTCGGTTAGCTGCGCGACTTTATTTAAAATTTCAGAAGGCGG
>JANXWL010000198.1 GCA_025351225.1 Methylotenera sp.
CTATTCTTATATTAACATTAGTAGCGATTCGACTTTATTACCAGGCGGCTATACCTTATCTACTGGCACCAACAATTTTAGCGCTCTCGTTACGCATCAATTTGATAATAATTGGGATGCCAGCTACGCCTATTATCAAACAGGAGCAGTAGAGGCATTGGGGGATGGCCAGCCTGTTGGCATGAACAGGCGGCACGATGTGCGGGTAGCGCGCAAATTTAATTTGGCGCGCGCCAATGGCGAGTTATCGATTGCGGTTGAGAATTTGTTTGATGATCAATATCACGAATTTGCCCTGTATAACACGGTGGGGCGTCGTGCGTTAGTTAATTTGAATCTTGATTTTTAGTGTCAATTTGACATGGTTTTTTGAAAAGAGTATTTAGTTTTGAGTTTTTTTAGTCATCAATATCCGTTTTTAAAGTATTTGGCACAAGCTGTGTTAATGCTTTACTTGTGTATGGTTAATATAGCACATGCCTACACAGGCGTAACTATTGTGATGGCAACACAAACGCCTGCCAACCTTGAGTTTGTAGATGATTTTAGAACAGAACTGATTAACACTAAAAATAATAGCCTAAGGGTTAAGGTAGTGATGTTAGATGCCTCGGAAAAGTTTACAGTAGCAGAAAATAGTGAGCTAGTGATTGCTTTGGGCGTTAAAGCGTTAGAGGCCACTAGTATGCTAAAACATACCACGCCCGTACTTGGCGTTTTTACGCCATTACCCGTGTTTAACCAAGTGTTAGAAAAAAGCAAACGCGAGCTGGGAAACTTTAGCGCGATTGTGCTAGATCAACCTTATTGGCGGCAATTGGCACTTATTAAAGCAGTATTGCCAGAAACAAAAAAAGTGGGCGTTTTGCTGGGGCCAGCATCATCTCAATATTTAGAGGTGCTAAGAGATGAAGCAGACGAGCTTGGCTTAAGCTTAATGGATGAAACGGTGAGCCAAGAGGCCGAATTAATACCCAAATTAAAAAAATTACTCGATAGTTCAGATGCGTTGTTAGCGATTCCAGACCGATTAATTTATAGTCGCGAAAGTGCAGAATCTATTTTGCTGACCAGCTACAGGCATCAAAAACCCATGTTTGGTTATTCGCAATCGTATGTAAAAGCAGGTGCGCTATCATCGGTGTATAGTAGCACTAAGCAACTGGCAAAACAGGCGGCAGAAATTGCAGTTCGCTCTCAGGCCGCGCCCAGCCAATTGCCAGCACCGCAAATACCTAAATATTTCTCTGTTACATTAAATCAGCAAGTGGCGCATTCGCTAAATATTGCGGTTACTGATGAAGATGCAATTTATAAAAAAATGCAGATAAATGAAGCTACAGAGGCGATAGATAATGATGAAAAAAAACATTAAATCGATGATTGAGCAATCAGTAGAAGCCTCACCTTTTAAGGCTAAAACCTTGTTTGAGAAAGCGGCGGCGGCTGAAAAAACGGTCGCTAAAAAATTGTTTGATTTTAAAAATCCTGGCATTAAATCACGCGTGATATTTTTGGGCACGATACCTGGCTTGCTGTTTGCTATTATTTTGGCCAGTTACGCAGTCTCTAATATTTTTGGCGTACTTAATCAATCACTGCACGATCGTGGCCGAATTATTGCCTCACAACTCTCGCCAGCGGCCGAATACGGCGTTATTTCTGGCAATACCCAAGTGTTACAAAAGTTAGTACAACAAGTACTGTCTACCGAGGATGAGGTGATGACAGTAATGGTAGTAGATAATCAAGGTAAAGTACTGGCATTAAGCGGGCCCCAGCTAGCAGCTGAGCTCATTCTGAAAATTAAAAATGAGAATCTTAAAGAGTTAAATCATAGCAAAGGTATTATTTTTACAGCACCTATTTACCGAAGTTTGGTTGAAATTGATGATTTTTCTACGCTTGCGGGCAACGATGAGCCAACCAATAAAAATCTTCTTAGGCCTGCATTGGGCGAGATTTATATCGATTTAGGCCAGCATTCTGCTAACGAACTTAAACGTAATTTGCTTACCAAAATTACGCTTATAGGGCTAATTGGTTTGATGTTTAGTTTATTGCTGGCCTGGTGGATTGGCCGCAATATTACTAATCCTATTCAAGAGATTGCATACGCAGTGAATAAAGTGGGTGAAGGCTCGTTTTCGCAAACCATTACAGAAAACTCTAGTGGCGAATTAAAAACGTTACAAAAAGGCTTTAACTCGATGGCAACCAGCTTAAAACAAGCCTACGACAGCATGCAAGATAAAGTGAACGATGCTACCAAAATGTTGCGCTATCAAACACAGCATGATGATTTAACGGGTTTAATTAATCGCCGCGAATTTGAATCTAGATTAGAGCGCAGCCTAAAAAGTGTGCATGATAATAATGCGCAGCATGTGTTTTGCTACCTCGATTTAGATCAATTTAAGCTGGTGAATGATACTTGTGGCCATGCTGCAGGCGATGAGTTGCTAAAGCAAGTTAGCTTGTTATTAGCCAATAGAATGCGTGACAGGGACACCTTGGCGCGCTTGGGTGGGGACGAGTTTGGCTTACTACTAGAAAATTGTAGCTTGTCAGATGCCAACCAAATTACCAATGCCTTACTTAAATTGGTGCGCGATTATCGATTTATGTTTGACAATAAAATTTTTAATGTGGGCGTGAGCATTGGTTTGGTGGTGATTAACACCAGTTTTGAAGGTGTGAGCGATGTTATTCACGCAGCGGATATGGCTTGCTATTCGGCCAAAAAAGCGGGGCGCAATCAAAGCTTTTTATTCAATGCTGGCGATGCTGAAGTGACACAGCGGCGAAGTGGGGTTGAAGCTATTGCTGATCTGACGGATGAAATTGATGATAAACAGTTTGTGCTTTATTGCCAGCCAATATTGCCACTGTCAACAGTTGCGCCATTTACGTCATCATTACCGTTTACGCCGCATGTGCCTATGCAACAACATTATGAAATACTCATCAGAAAAATTGGCCAAGATGGCAAAATGATGCTGCCAACCACGTTTATATCGTCTGCAGAGCGTTATCATTTAATGCCTAATATTGATAGGTGGGTAATTAAACAAACGTTTTCTACCTATCGCCAATTGTTAAATAAAAGCCAAGAAAGGTGTAATTATGCGTTCTCAATTAACCTATCGGGCACATCATTGGGTGATAAAAGCTTGCTGGGCTATATCCGCGAGCAATTTGCCATTTATGCCATTCCACCCGAAACCATCTGTTTTGAAATTACCGAAACAGCGGCGATAGTCAACCTAAAAAACACAATCAACTTATTTACGGCCTTAAGAAAACTAGGCTGCACCTTTGCATTAGATGATTTTGGTAGCGGCATGTCGTCGTTTATGTACCTTAAAAACTTTGAGGTAGATTATTTAAAAATTGATGGTTCATTTGTTAAAGAAATGGACATTAATAAAATTGATCACGCCATGGTGCGCTCTATTCATAGCATTGCAGAGGCCATGAATATTAAAACTGTGGCTGAGTTTGTAGAAAATGATGCTATTTTAAAAGAGCTAAAACTCATTGGCGTACATTATGGCCAAGGCATGTATTTAGGTGCGCCCATGCCTATTAAAAAACTGCTTGAGAATCTTTCAGTTTTTAATTAGTAGACTTAATTCATCATCTACTTAAGTCATGTAGGCATATTGTGGCTAATAAGATTAAAATAGCCTAAATATGATATAAACTTAAAGCATGATAGAAACCGACCGCCTGATTGCGCCAGCCGCAGAAAACCCTCAAGAAGAAGCGCTAGAACGCGCGCTGCGCCCCAAAGTGCTAGATGAATATGTTGGCCAAGAAAAAGCACGTGGGCAGCTAGAGATTTTTATCAATGCTGCGCGTGGCCGTAGCGAGCCGCTCGACCATGTGCTTTTATTCGGCCCGCCAGGTTTAGGCAAAACCACGCTTGCGCACATTATTGCCCGTGAAATGGGCGTTAACATGCGCCAAACCTCAGGCCCAGTGCTAGAGCGGGCAGGTGATTTAGCGGCACTGCTCACGAATTTGGAGCCGAATGACGTACTGTTTATTGATGAAATTCACCGTCTTTCGCCAGTAGTTGAAGAAATTTTATACCCCGCCATGGAAGATTATCGGCTAGATATTATGATTGGCGAAGGGCCAGCCGCCCGAAGTGTGCGTTTAGATTTGCCACCGTTTACACTCATCGGCGCGACTACGCGGGCGGGCATGCTCACCAATCCGCTACGTGATCGCTTCGGCATTGTCTCGCGACTCGAGTTTTATACTACCGAAGAGCTTGGCCGCATAGTGCATCGTAGCGCAGGTTTGCTTGACGTACACATTACAGAATCGGGCGCGTTAGAAGTGGCAAAACGCTCGCGCGGCACACCACGTATTTCTAACCGATTGCTACGCCGCGTGCGCGATTACGCACAAGTAAAAGCCGATGGCATTGTTAGCAGCGAGGTAGCTGATGCCGCGCTTAAAATGCTCGATGTTGATAGTTTGGGTTTTGATGTAATGGACAGAAAGCTACTCAGTGCCGTGCTAGAAAAGTTTGGTGGTGGTCCTGTTGGCTTGGATAATTTGGCCGCGGCCATTGGTGAAGAGCGCGACACGATTGAAGACGTGCTAGAACCCTATTTAATTCAACAAGGCTATTTAATGCGCACCCCGCGTGGCCGCGTGGCAACTAGCTTGGCGTATCAACACTTTGGCTTATCAGTACCAAAAACGTTGGCTACGGGCGAGGTTTGGCAAGATTGAGTACGTTTAACTGGCCTATTAGGGTTTACTATGAGGACACCGATGCGGGTGGCGTGGTATATCATTCACAATACCTTAATTTTTTAGAGCGTGCGCGTACCGAGTGGTTGCGCGATTTGGGTTTTGAGCAAACTGATTTGTGCGACGATTTACACATTGTGATTGTGATTCATAGTTTGCAAATTGCGTTTAAAAAACCAGCTAAATTTAATGATTTACTCACTGTAAAATCTTCATTATTGAGTGTTGGACACACCAGTTGGCAATGTGCACAATCCATTGTTCGCCATGATAAAGTGCGCGGTGATGAGGTTTTAATCGAGGCGCAGGTAAAAGCGACTTTTGTAAACGCACAAACCTTTAAGCCCACGCGCATTCCTGCTGCAATTTTAAACGTAATTCCTCAATTTACCTCTCAATCGACCCCTCAAACTATGGAGCCAACATGACAGTTGCTAATGACATGTCTTTTTTAACGCTAATTATTGGCGCAAGCTTGCCTGTGCAGTTAGTAATGTGTATTTTACTCATTACCTCGCTATTTTCTTGGTGGTATATTTTTATTAAAGTGGCGACCATTAAGCGCGCCGAGACTGAAAGCGAGGAGTTTGAGAGTAAGTTTTGGAGCGGTGGTGATTTAAATAAACTATACGAGGCAGTGACCTCTGGCCGTCGCAAGCCGCAAGGCATGGGCAGCATTTTTGAGGCAGGCTTTAAAGAGTTTGTGCGCCTTAAACAGCAAGCGGGTGCCGAGGCTAGAATGGAAATTTCCGACGTGATGGAAGGTTCGCGCCGCGCCATGCGCGCTGCTTATAATCGCGAGCTAGATGACTTAGATGCGCACTTGCCATTTCTTGCATCTGTTGGCTCAGTAAGCCCGTATATTGGCCTGTTTGGCACGGTGTGGGGCATTATGAACGCATTTCGTGGTTTATCGAGTGTTGCACAAGCGACACTCAGCCAAGTAGCACCAGGCATTGCAGAGGCGCTGGTTGCCACGGCGATTGGCTTATTTGCGGCCATTCCAGCAGTCATTGCCTACAACCGTTTTGCCAGTAAGGTCGATAGGCTCTCGGTACGCTACGAAAGCTTTATGGAAGAGTTTACGAATATTCTTCAGCGTAAATCGTAAAGGAGTATGCGATGAGCAGAACCCGCAAACGCCGCATGATGAACCAGATTAACGTGGTGCCATATATTGATGTGACTTTGGTGCTGCTGGTAATTTTTATGGTAACCGCACCAATGACCAACCCTGGCTTGGTTGATCTACCTAAAGTTGGCCAAGCCATGAAGCAGGTAGGCGCGCCTATAGTGGTAACGATTCATAAAGATGGCATGGCTGAGATAGAAGGCAAAGAGCTGCCGCGCGATAAACTGCTGTTTGAGATTAAAAATCAGCTCAAAACAAAAGATCGCGCTGTGGTAATAGCGGCCGATGAAAAAACCCAATATGGCAAAGTGATCGAGGTGATGGATTTACTGAAACAAGCCAAAGTTGATAAAGTCGGCTTGCTTTTTAAACCAGCGCCATAACTATAAAAGATGATACGTAAGCACGAAAATTCAGATTCTTGGAAAGCGGGCGCGCTGGCCATTGGCGTGCATGCGGTTTTGCTGGTGGGTATGCTGGTCTCGTTTAATTGGAAGGCCGCACATCCTGTGCAAAATGTGACTGAAGTTGAGCTTTGGGATAAATTACCTGCGCCTAAAACACTAGATGCACCAAAGCCTGAACCCAAGCCCATTATCGAAGAAAAACCTAAGCCAAAGCCAGAACCTAAGCCCATTGTAGAAGAAAAACCAAAACCAGAAGAACCCAAAGTGGATATTGAGCTTGAGAAAAAGAAAAAAGAAGTAGAGCAAAAACAAAAAGAAGCAGAGATTAAGAAAGACAAAGAACTGCAAGAAAAGTTAGATCAAAAGAAAAAATTGGAAGAGCTACAAGCGCAATCGCGTGAGGAAACATTAAAAGATAGAAAAGTGGCCGAAAAAAGTAAAAAAGATGCCATAAAAAAACTAAAAGAAGATTCTTTATCTGAAGAAAAAGGTAACGAAGATAAGCAGGCCAGCGTAGCAAACGCCAGTTTAATTGGTGAGTACACCGAGAAAATCAAGGCAAAAATTCGTGGTAATGTGAATAAAGCGCTGTGCAGCGATGGTAACCCGCAATTAATTTTTGAGATTAGCGTTCTACCGACAGGGCAATTAAGCGGTACGCCTAAGATTACAAAATCAAGCGGAAGCGACGCTTGCGATGAAGCTGTAGAGCGTGCCATTATTGCATCAGAGCCATTACCGTTGCCAGAGGACGCCAGTTTGAAATCGCAATTTAAAAATTTAAAGCTTAAATTTAGACCAAACGATTAGCTACTTTTTGGCTTGGCTGCATGTAAACAAAGCGTAAAAGTTGTAATAAAGTGTAAATGCTGTGGCAACAGCGCGTGTTTGCAGTAGAATTTAACGGAACTTATTAACAAACAAGACACTAATTAACTTATGAATCTATTTAAATGGATGTTTTTTTGTGCGGTTTTTTTAGCCACTTCCATCGCAAATGCTGCCTTAGAAATTGAAATTAGTGGCGGCGGCGCGCAGCAGATTCCTATCGCAGTTTTGCCTTTTGGCGGCGCGGCCAATACCAAAGAAACTATCAATGAAATTATTGCTGCCGATTTACAGCGCAGCGGCTTGTTTCGTGTGTTAGAAACACGTGGCATGGCTAACCTGCCTACCAACTCATCGCAAATAAAATACGCCGAATGGGCTGCTTTGCAAGCGCAGGCGCTAACCGTGGGCAATGTAGAAAATATTGGCAGTAAGTTAAAAGTGAGTTTTCAGTTAATGGATGCACTAAAA
>JANXWL010000075.1 GCA_025351225.1 Methylotenera sp.
CCATGTCAAGTATAAAATGGGAAAAAATACCTTTTATTTTGGAATTTATATGTTATATTATTGTTATATATTGTTTTTAAAAGAATTATTGATTTAAATTTATTTAAAATAGGTATTAGTGATAATGTAATTTGTACCAAACGGGCTATTTTTTTACTGAATAATTACTGTTAACATCACATATAGGCAATATTTTCATGTTGGTAAAGCAAACTACAATTGAACGCTGAAACATCAAAAAAACAATTATTGATTGCAAACGCCTTAAAGCGCGTGTTTAGGCCGTTTGTAAAATTAATGCTGGCAAATAACATCAGCTATACGTTTGCAATTGATTTGCTTAAAACCTTGTTTGTTGAAGTGGCCGATCAAGAGTTTACTATCGATCAAAAGCGCCAAACAGATTCGCGCATTAGTTTAATGAGTGGCGTGCATCGTAAGGATGTTAAACGTTTGCGCGAGCTGCAACCCGACGTAGAGGACGTGATGCCAGGTAATGTTTCATTGGGCTCACAGTTAATCGCTTTATGGAATGCAGATCCTAAATACTTAAATGAGGAGGGCGTGCCAAAGCCCTTGCCAAGGTTTGCTACAGCACAGGGGACAGAATCTTTTGAAAGTTTGGTGCGTAGTGTTAGCACAGACATTCATCCTCGAGCCGTATTAGATGAATGGTTAAGATTAGGTGTTGCCAAGCTGGATGATGATAACTTTGTACACTTAACGACGGACTTATTTATTGCGCAAGAAGGCTTTGAAGAAAAGGTATTTTATCTTGCGCACAATTTGCATGACCATGCGCAGGCTGCAATTTTTAATGTGTTAGGCAAGCAACCCAATTTTCTTGAGCGGTGCGTACATTACAATGGTTTAACGCATTTAAATATTGAGGAAATTGCGCAAACTGTGAATAAACATGGCATGAAATTGCTGCGTGAAGTGAATAAAACTGCCGATGTGCTGGATAAAACCAACCAACAGAACACTAGGTTGCCAAAACCTAATATGCGTATGACCATGGGCCTTTACTACTATTACGAAGCTGATCAGGAATCAGCAAACGAGAAAAAGATTAAATGATGCAAAAAAATCTCGCCAAAGTACTGTTAATCAAGCTAATGGTAACCTTAATGCTATTTGCTACGGCCTTTGCTTACGCGGCGGAAAATGGTATTTGCTCCAGTGCATCGTTAATAAACCCCAATGTGGAGGGCGGCGCGGGCGGGACGGGTGCTGTTGCAAATGGCGGCGCTGGCGGTACAGGCGCAGTTGCAGATGGCGGCGCTGGCGGAACAGGTATAACAAAAGAAAGCGGTATGGGTGGTACTGGCATAACGGCTGATGGCGGCATGGGCGGTACAGGCATTAGCGCAGAACATGGCGGCTTTGGTGGTACAGGTGACGCAATAGCCGCGCACTTGTTGCCACAAGATACACAGGGCAGTATTGCTATTCTAGGCGTGGTAACAGGTTTTGCCAGCATCTGTGTCAATGGCGAAGAAGTGTTCTACGACAAAAATACACCCGTGTATGACAACGGTATGGCAGCAAAATTATCAAGTCTTGCCACTGGTCAAATGGTAATGCTTAAAGCAGATAAAGTTGGTGGTCAATTACGTGCAAGAGCAATCGGCTTGTTTGATGCGGTTACTGGGCCTGTAGAACAATTAGATAGTATACGCCTGCAAATACAGGTGATGGGTCAAACTGTTCAGCTGGACCAAATGACTATGCAGCAAATGCGTGCTTTAGATGCCGGCACAACGGTGCGCGTGAGCGGGCACAGACTTGCCAGTGGCGAGATTGTGGCAACTAAAGTGAGCGCTAATAATAAAAATACTAGCGGTAAAACCAATGCCGCCAGTACGTTAGGAATTGTTACTAGCCTCACGCAAGATGGCTTTGCAGTTAATGGCACCCCAGTAAATAGTGCGCAAATAAACAGCAACGATAGAAATATGCTGAGCAAGCTTAAAGTAGGTAGCGAGGTGCGTGTGGGCGGCGATTGGAACGGAAGCGCAATAAAAGCCAAACACATTGAGGTACAACCGATTAAAAATATTCTAAATCGAGCAAACACAGCAATTATGGAAGGTTTTGCACGCTTAGATGGCAATAATGGCGTGTCATTATCTGGCACAGAGGTGGTGCTTAATAAGGGTGGCGCTAGCTACAAAAATATTTCTAGCGCGGATGGAAATGTAGTAAAAATGGAAATGCATCGCGATGGAAACGGTAACTGGGTTTGTGATAAAGTGGAAGTAAGAACAGGTGGATTGTTTACACAACATGGCCGTGGCAAAAATAAAAATAGTGGAGGAAGTCGCGACGAGAAAGCGAATGGTGGGGGTGATGATTCTGACTCGTCAGGCGCTTCCAGCTCATTTGGTTCTAGTAATGATTCTTCTAGTGGTTCTGATGATGCATCTGGCTCTGGCCATGGTAGCTCAAGTAGTAATAGCGGATCAGACTCTAGCAGGCATAATAGTGGCTCTAGTGGAAGTGGGTCTAGCAGTCGCAGTGCTGGTAGCTCAGGCGCTGGCGCCGCTAGTGCTGGTGGAAGCAGTGGCAGAAGCATCGGAGGTTCTGCTAGCTCAGGTGGCGGCAATCACACATCAGGTGGTAGCGGTAAAAATAAATAACCAAAAAAGGGAGTAGTTAATGAAGTTCGTTAAAAAATCAATCGTCCTGTTAGGTTTATTGTCGACAAATGCTTTTGCAGATGGCTTTTCAGCCTCAGTAGGGGGTGATTACTCTACTGGTGATTATGGTTCAAGTGAATCTACAAAAGTATTTTATATGCCATTCTCTGCCCGCTATGAAACTGGCGCTTTTACTTACAATGTTACTATACCTTGGCTACGCGTGACTGGTCCTGGCGATATTATACCAGGCGGCTTGGGTGGTTCAGGATCAGGCTCTTCTGGCGGTACGGGTTCAAATGGTTGTACCGAAATAAGCGGTAAAGGACTCAATAGTGGCTCTGGTGGTGGCAGAAATAACTCATGTCCCACCACAACGACTGCTGGTGGTGGCGCAAGTACCACAACAAGAATAACCGAATCGGGTATCGGTGATATTGTAGCTGCAGCCACCTACAACGCGATTGATGGTGGCGATAATGGTTTTGTGGTGGATTTCACTGGACGCATCAAATTACCTACGGCTAGCGAATCAAAAGGATTAGGTTCTGGCAAAACAGACTTTGCCGTACAAGTTAACGTCGACAAAAACTTTAACGGCCCTTATGTGTCCGCTGGCTTAGGCTACAAAATATTAGGGGAGCCAAGTGGGGTCAGTTACGATAACGTGGTCTATGGCTCACTAGGGGGTGGTTACAAGCTTGCAAAATCAACCGAAGTTGGCGCATCTTACGATTGGGCAACGGCCGCGGTAGATGGCGCAACCCGCCCGCAAGAACTGTCTATTTATGGCTCACATTATCTCAGCGACAATTACAAGCTAAGTGGCGTTCTCTATACAGGCCTAACAGATGCCAGCCCAGATGTCGGTGGCGGATTGACTTTAAGTTATTACTTTTAGCTTAATGCCTTTAGTTTAGTGCCTAATTTCGTTGGACTTGCATGCTTTTTGCAATACCGTTTTAGGTAACGCTAAAATAGCCTTTTGTGCAGTAATTTTTTTTGCAATGTTCTTTTCAAATACATGTACAGCACAGGGTTTTTCAAAGAAATAGCCTTGAAAAATACTGCAACCATAATTACACAGATAGGCTAGTTGCTGTTCGGTTTCAACGCCCTCAGCCACCACGCGCAAATTAAGGTTTTTGCTCATTTGTAAAATAGTCTGAACAATGCTTGATTCGATACCGCTATTAGTCGTGATGTCTTGCACAAAACTTTTATCAATTTTAAGCTCGTTAAGTGGTAGGTTTTTAAGTATTGATAATGATGAGTAGCCAATACCAAAGTCATCAATCGCTAGCGACACCCCCATTGCCCTAAGCGCATTCGTTCTTTGTGCTAAATCTTCAATGCTATTAATTACCGAGCTCTCTGTAAGCTCAATGCACAACTTGCTGGGGTCACAAAGCGTTAATTTTAAAATATCTTGTACTTTATTTATAAAGTCAGGGCGATTAAATTGAATCGCGCTAACATTCACAGAAATCGTCAAGTTCTTTGTTTCAGCTGAAAGTTCCCATTTTTTCAATAACTTGCACGCCTCATGCGTTACCCAGTAACCAATTGGGTTAATGAGCCCAGTTTCTTCAGCAAGCGGAATAAAGTCATTCGGCATAACCATACCAAATTCTGGATGTTGCCAACGCAATAACACTTCTGCGCCAATAGCATTTGCATCAATATCAAACTGGCCTTGCAGATACAGTTGAAATTGATTGTCAGCCAGTGCAAGGCTTAAATCCTGTTTTAACTGCATTTGGTAGTTGTATTGCGGCTGCATCGATTCATCGTAAAATCTATAGCAATTGCGACCCTGCTTTTTAGCCAAATACATCGACATATCGGCTCTGCGAATGATCTCATCGCTATTGATACCACTGCCAGAAAATACACAAATACCAATACTGGCGGAGCTTTGGTGTTGATAGCCATCATACTCAAGTGGTGCTTTGATGATATGACTTATTTTATCGATAATACTTTCGCTATAGCTTTGCGCTTGCTCGCGCGTATCGCCAATATTGCTTAATATCAGCAAGAATTCATCACCACCTATTCTGGCCACTGTATCTCGCGCGCGAATGTTATCTTTCAAGCGGTTAGAGATAGTTTTAAGTAAATAGTCGCCCGCGTCATGGCCTTTAATATCGTTAATCGCTTTAAAGTGATCTAAATCAATAAATGCAACTAGCGCGTAGTGTTTAGAGCGTTCGCTAGCAGCAATGGCATAGTTAAGCCTTTCTTGCATTAAGCCGCGGTTTGGCAAATTGGTAAGCGCGTCGTAATATGCCAATTGATGAATTTTTTCTTGTGATTGTACAAACTCAGTTTTATCCTGCACTAGTGATGCAAGCCCAACCATTCTACCCGCATCATCTTTAAGCACGGTGTTAAACCATTCACAATGAATAATGTTACCATTTTTATGCGTTTTCTCTTTCAAGTTTGCTTGCGATTTTTGTTCTTTAAGTAAAAGGTGAATGATGTGTTGATTAGATTTATTATGCATTTTCGGCATAAAGTAACCAATATGCTTACCAATCGCCTCTACACTACTATAACCAAAAATATCGCTACAAGCTTTATTCCACGTAACAACATTTAAATGTTCATCCCATTCAATCACGCCCATTGGAGTATGTTCTAAATGGAGTTTTTGACGTACCGATAATTCGTGAATTTCTTTTTGCTGTTTTTCTGCTTGAACGCGCAAATCAATATTGCTGAGCAAGCCTTCAGCCATACGCTTACTAGCAAGTGCTACATAAACAAGAAATAAAACTGCAAGAAAGAAAATGTCTTTGGCAAATGGGTTTGCATCACTCATTAGCGCGTAACCCATGGGCAGCATAATACTAGAAACAAATAAGACTGATGATACTTCGTCAATATAGAAGCTTATTAGCCCGCCAGCTGCAATGCCAGCTAGCACAAGTGCAAAAAAAGCTTGATACTGAAGGTTGTTTGTTGGAAAGATAACGAGCGCTGCTAAGCCCCATGCTAGGCCGCTAAGCACTATAGACAATCTAAAACGGTACAACCAAACAGCGGCGTTATCACTTTGCTGATTATCTTTTTTATACTGGCTGGCTAATACTAGTCGAGCCATATAAGTTAAGATTAATAAGGTAAACCAAGTATAGCCTTGAGTGAGTTGTATAAACTGAGTTAAGCCCATTAACAGTATTGCGGCTACCGCAATGGCTGCTAGAAAAGACTTTTTAACATCACTGAAAATTAGACTAACTATTTCGTGTGTCAGTTGTTGGTTATTCCTTGTTTTATTGTATGCCATGTAATGTTTCCTATGTGTTATTAGTGTTTTTATTTAGTAACTTCATTAATGCTATAGTAGTAAAAGCAAAATATATGC
The DNA here is from genome assembly GCA_025351225.1 of Methylotenera sp. Classification (GTDB taxonomy): domain Bacteria; phylum Pseudomonadota; class Gammaproteobacteria; order Burkholderiales; family Methylophilaceae; genus Methylotenera_A. The sequence continues at coordinate 6,019 of JANXWL010000075.1, forward strand.
CAGCATGATGTCATGATTATCATGAGCGATGTTTCCGTGTTTTTGCCTATTGTGTCAGGCAAAAGCGGCGCACAATGCATTCACGTTGTAGTACTTGTTGAAGCAACGAATTATTAACTAAACTTAAAGGAAATTATCATGTGGACAACACCAGCAGCTACTGAAATGCGTTTTGGCTTTGAAGTTACAATGTACGTAATGAACAAATAATTTTGTTTCTAAAAAAGGCTGCCGTATGGCGGCCTTTTTGTTTATTAATGCCTCATTTGGCGTAAAATCAAGTTTTATTAAAGTATAAAGATTCTCATGCATATTCATGTTTTAGGCGCAGCCGCAGGCGGTGGTTTTCCGCAGTGGAACTGTAATTGTCCCAATTGCGATGGTTTACGTAAAGGCACTATAAAAGCCACTAAACGGTCACAATCCTCCATTTGCATTTCAGGTAATGGCATTGATTGGGTATTGTTTAATGCTTCACCCGATGTGTTGCAACAAATTCAAGATTTTGCACCTTTGCAGCCAGGCAGAAATATAAGAGATTCTGGTATTCAAGCCATTGTGTTAATTGATGCGCAAATTGATCACACCACAGGCTTATTTATGTTGCGCGAAGGTAAAGTAAAGCGTGAGATTTATTGCACGGATATGGTGTATGAAGATTTAACCTCGGGTAACCAAATATTGAATATCTTGGGTCATTACTGCGGCATCAATCGTCACGATGTGCCAATTGATGGCGCACAAAGTTTCGAAATCCCTAATGTACCGAATTTACGTTTTACCGCAGTTGCACTTAAAAGTGCTGCACCGCCATATTCCCCGCACCGTAACGATCCACACCCTGGCGACACCATTGGTGTATTGATTGAAGAAATTAGTACAGGCAAAAAATGCTGGTACAGCCCAGGCTTGGGCGAGATAGAGCCGCATTTGCCGCCCTTAATGAGCCAAGCCGATTGCATTATGGTGGATGGTACGTTTTGGACTAATACTGAGATGATTGACATGGGCTTGATGACCAAAACCGCGCGTTCGATTGGCCATAATCCGCAATCGGGCGAGGGTGGTATGATTGAAAAGCTTAATGAATTTGGTACCGATAAGAAAGTACGTAAGATATTGATTCATATCAACAATACTAACCCAATTTTGCGCGATGACTCGGCAGAACGCGCTATATTGAACGAAAACCAAATAGAAGTAGCCTATGACGGTATGGACATTATTCTGTAAGGATAAAGTATGAACGCATTAACAAAAGATAATTTACCGTGGACTAGAGCCGAATTTGAAGAAAAACTACGCGAAAAAGGCCGTGGCTATCATATTTATCATCCATTTCATGTGATGATGTATGAAGGAAAGCTGACCAAAGAGCAGTTGCAATGCTGGGTAGCAAACCGTTTTTATTATCAAATATCGATCCCTATGAAAGATGCAGCAATTTTATCTAATTGCGATGATGTTGAAGTACGTAAACAATGGATAGTACGCATTACTGACCATGATGGCGTGGATGCTGAAGATGGCACAAAAGCAGTTGGCGGTATTGAGGCATGGATTCAACTAGGTGCAGCAGTAGGTTTAACTCGTGAGCAAGTCACCAGCCTAGAAATGGTGAGCCCTGGTGTTAAATTTGCGGTAGATGCCTATGTGAATTTTGCCAAACAACGTAGTTGGCAAGAAAGCGTGTGCTCTAGCCTCACTGAGTTATTCGCCCCGCATATTCACCAGCAACGTATTAGCTCTTGGCCGCAAATGTATCCTTGGATTAATGAGAGCGGTTTAAGTTATTTTAAAAAGCGTTTAACCGAGGCACGGCGTGATGTTGAGCAGGGCTTAGGTGTTACGCTCGATTATTTTAGTACATCACGCGAGATGCAGTTAAAAGCGTTAGATATTCTGCAGTTTAAGTTGAATGTTTTATGGGTAATTGCTGATTCCATTATGTTGGCTTCTACAGTCGATTTAAAAGTGGCAGGTAAAGATTATTTTCACCAACCTGTGATTAACTTTAATTAGAGTAACTATTTAAATAGGAAAATTAAGGTAAATGGAAAATTTAGAAGTAAAGCCAGCAGAGCAAACTATTCAACATGCAGATATTTTTGCAATCGCTTTACACCACCGTTTTCAGTGGGAAGAAGCGCAACAAAGTTATGTCATACTTTTTCCTGAAGGCATGGTCAAGCTACATGGTGGCGCGGGCGAGGTGATTAAACGCGTGGATGGCAAAGCAAGCGTGGGCAATATTGTGGCAGAATTAAAAGCGGCTTTCCCAGATGCGGCAAATATTGAAGCCGATATTATTGGCATGTTTGATATGGCTTACGGCAAAGCGTGGATACGAAAACTTAATTAGACCTAATTTTTAGGTACAGCAGAGGTAGTAAATGACACAAAATTCTTTAGGTGATTCAGCCGTACAAATGGCTGTTCATGCACAAAATAACGGCGTGGCAGCGAATATCACGCACACCCAGCCTTTATGGTTGCTGGCTGAAGTGACTTATCGCTGTCCATTGCACTGTGCGTTTTGCTACAACCCAACCGATTACGATAAGCATACGCAAAATGAATTAAGCACCGAGCAATGGATTCAGGCTCTGCGCGACGCGCGCAAAATGGGTGCGATTCAACTGGGTATTTCTGGCGGTGAGCCACTATTGCGTGATGACATTGAAGACATCGTCATAGAAGCTAAAAAGCTCGGCTACTACAGTAACCTAATCACTTCAGGTGTCGGCTTAACTGAAAAGCGCATCCAAGCCTTTAAAGACGGCGGTTTAGACCATATTCAGCTTTCCATGCACGACATTACCGAAGAGATTAACAACTTTATCACCAATACCAAAACCTTTGAGTTGAAGAAAAAAGTCGCTGCCATGATTAAAAATCACGGCTACCCGATGGTATTGAATGTGGTAATTCATCGCTATAACATTGGCCATATTAAAGAAATTCTCGAAATGGCAGAAGCATTAGGTGCAGATTATGTTGAACTGGCGAATACGCAATATTACGGTTGGAGCTTAGTGAATCGCAGTCAGTTAATGCCGCTAAAAGAACAGATTGATGAAGCAGAGCGTATTACCAACGAGTTTCGCCAAAAAGTTGGCAACAAAATGAAGATTTTCTTCGTTGTTCCTGATTATTTCGGCGACCGCCCCAAAAAATGTATGAATGGTTGGGGCGAAGTGTTCATGATTGTTACTGCTAACGGTGATGTATTGCCATGCCACTCAGCACGTGTATTGCCGAATATGCAGTTTCCCAACGTCCGCGAACACGGTTTAGAATATGCTTGGAAAGAATCCCCGGCCTTTAACAAATACCGCGGTACCGCTTGGATGAAAGGTCCGTGCGTCACCTGTCCAGAAAAAATGAATGACTTGGCAGGCTGTCGTTGTCAGGCATTTTTATTAAGCGGCGATGCCGAAAGTGCAGACCCAGTTTGTTCGCTTTCACCGAATCATCATTTGATTGAAAAAGCGATAGAAGATTCTAAAAATCCAGTTTTAGCATCACAACCGATTATTTTTAGAACCGATAAAAATTCTAAAAAATACGCCGCTGGTGATAAAGAACGGGTGGAAGAGTTTCATGCCTTGCCGTAGAATCTAGCTTTACTCATTAATAGCTAGATTTCAATCATGGCTTCAAAAAGGCCTTTGCCATTTGTACTGGCTGCCACTAATCACGGCAGCATGATAATCAACCGAAACGATTACCGCATGGTTGATGCTAATACTGGTTATGGAGTTGGTTATCAGCTTTTAAATACTTCGTGTTTCGATCCTGAAGAAATTAGTTTTGCAATAGCGTTGCTAAACTTACGCTTAAAATATTTTGGTAAAGGCGTGGTGGCAATAGACGGCGGCGCAAATGTTGGTGCGCACACAATAGAGTGGGCAAAGCATATGCATGATTGGGGCACAGTGCATGCATTTGAAGCCCAAGAAAAAATCTACTATGCGCTTGCAGGCAATGTTGCCATTAATAACTGTTTGAATGCTAGCGCACACTTTGCGGCATTGGGTGCAAAGTCTGGTGAAATTAAAATTCCAGTGCCAAATTATTTAGTACCTGCGAGTTTTGGCAGTTTGGAGCTTAAACAGAATACTAATAATGAATTTATCGGGCAAAATATTGACTACTCAGATGCTGCAATGCAGCAAGTTGCATTGAAAACGATTGATGGCTTTCATTGGTCGCGTGTCGATTTAATTAAAATTGATGTAGAGGGCATGGAGCTTGATGTATTGCAGGGCGCCGAAAAAACAATAAGCGAAGCCAAACCAATAATGATGATTGAAATTATTAAAACAGATAAAGCACAGGTCGAAGCTTTTTTAATCAAACATGAATACCAAATTTATGCTATGGGAATCAACGTGTTAGCAATACATAAAAGTGACCCCTCACTAAGCCATATTAGCGCAAGTGCAAATGGCCTAAATTTGGCCATGTAAAGCGTATTGAAACCACAATCTAATATTTTAGTATTTACCCTCGCAAGCCTTGCTGCGCTTGCGCCATTTGCCATTGATACCTATTTGCCCGCATTCCACATTATGGGTGCAGATTTAGTGGCAACCGATGTACAAATTCAGCAAAGCCTTACTTTCTATTTGTTCGCTTACGCACTGATGACGTTATGGCACGGCGCGATTTCAGACGCAATTGGCCGTATTGCGACGATTAAATGGGGATTAAGCATTTTTGTGTTGGCGAGTATTGGCTGCGCGTTTGCGCCGAACGTGGAAACGCTATGGTTTTTTCGCGCGTTACAAGGTGCCAGCGGCGGGGCGGGTAATACAGTAGCGCGCGCCATGGTGCGCGACCTGTTTGAGGGCGCGCAAGCACAGCGCGTCATGGCCACTATTCAAATGTTGTTTGGCATCGCGCCTGCCATCGCGCCCATTATCGGTGGCGTTTTGCTAGGGTTTCATTGGCAAAGCATTTTTATCTTTTTGGCGATTTATGCTGCATTAAGTTTGTGGGCATCGGTCACGTTTTTGCCAGAAACCATGCCGCCAGAAAAACGGCTTAAGTTATCCAGCAAAAATGTACTCGCCAGCTATAAAACTATTTTTGGCGATGCCGAATTCGCTAAAATCTGCATCGCAATAGGTGCAAATTTTTCAGGCTTCTTTATTTACGTGCTCGCCAGCCCACAATTTCTAGGCAAACTTTTACACCTTAAGCCGCAGCAATACGGCTATTTATTTATCCCCACCGTTACAGGCATGGTGCTTGGTTCTTACCTAGCAAAGCGCGCCGCAGGTAAATTTGCTGCTAAAAGAGTGATTAAAGCGGCCTATATTTGGATGGGCGCAGTTGTGTTGCTGAATATCGCGATTTGCACCTTTTTGCCCACAAATATTATTGTCAATATCTTGCCAGTCGCCTTATTTAATGTTGGTATGGCGTTGGCGATGCCGATACTTTCACTCGCCGCGCTCGACAGACACCCCAAAATTCGTGGCACAGCAGCATCTGGTCAGGCATTTATACAAATGCTTCTATCTACCGTGTCAGCAGGTTTAATTGTGCCGCTGGTGTGGTATGCACCATCTGGCCTAGCTTGGGCAATGGCGGCTTACTTGGTGTTGGGCTGGTTAGTCATTCGGCAAAGCCAGCTTTGGAAAGATTAGTACGTAGTTATGGATACAAATACCCGTAGCTCACTTGATCAAATGGAGCATGCAGGATACCTGCCAGCACTTCGCAGTATTGCACAATCTGCGTGCGCACCTTTTTGGTGGCATGGCCTCGACAAGGATAATAACTATTCTATTCACCATAACGGCACTGTCTGCTTTTTGCAAACTAACAAGCGGCTAATTGCTGTAACTGCTCGGCACGTCTTTGATGAATACCGCAAAGCCAAAGCCGAGCAGCCCGATATTCGTTGCCAATTTGGTTGTACCACTACTGAACCGGAAGGCCGCCTAATTGCGGAAAGCGAGTATCTCGACCTTGTAACCTTTGATGTATCCGAAATAGTGGTTGCATCGTCGGGATGCTTTCCGCATACACCTCTAGTTTGGCCAACTGAAGATGTTTCTAGCGATAATACATTACTTTATGGGGGTTACCCAGGCTCGCTTCGGGTTGAACATGAATTAACGGCTGATTTCCCCTTCCAATGGTTCGCTTGGAGGCCAATCTCAGTTGCACCAGAGAATATCAAGTTATATATTGATGTAGAAAATTTTCATCAACCACTTCATGGTGCCAATGTTCCTAATATAGAGCTTGGAGGAATGAGTGGCGGTCCCGTGTTCCGCTTAATATCTACACCAATCGAACGATTAGAACTTGTGGGTTTCATTTATGAGTCATCGCCAACACTTGTATTCGCGCGCCCATCCCATTACATTACCGAGTATGGTGAGATAAATGAAAATTTCGTCTAACATGCCCTACAAAACACATACCATAAAGCCTAATATCCATGCGGGTTACAGAGCATATTAGATGAATACTAAAACCGCCATTCTGAGCGTAGCGAAGGATACAGAAGTTAGTGCAAGTTAAAAGCTGGATTCTTCGCTACGCTCAGAATGGCGGGCGGCGAAAGGGCTTATCCCTGTGTTTTCTTTGGCTAAAATTAAACCCGCGTTACTATTCCCCAACACCGATTTGATGTCGCACCAAAACTTTGGCAGTAGCTAAAATATCATCACTATAAACGCACAAAGCAGTCAAATAAATACAGCAGGATACGCAATAAATTCAAACATTCTTCCAAGTCAAATATACCCTGCAATCAAACTCCAACTGGTGGTAATCAGGTTCCATGTATTGGCAGAGTTGATAAAATGCTTTGTCGTGACTGCGTTCTTTTAAATGCGCTAGCTCGTGTACCGTTATCATGCGTAAAAA
>JANXWL010000085.1 GCA_025351225.1 Methylotenera sp.
CGCACGATAGTAGCACCTTCGTGAATTGCCGCGACATAATCATCCGACATGCCGATGGATAAAGTGTCTAGTTCAAAACCTTGTTTTTGTAGATTTTTAAATGCATCAGCCACTATTTTAAATTGTGCACGTTGTTTTGCAAGGTCTTTTGTGGGTGCTGGAATCGCCATAATTCCACGCAATTTAATATGCGGCATCGCATTTATTTCTGTTGCCAAAATGGCTAAAGAGGCAATATCCACGCCACTCTTGCTATCTTCATCACTGCTATTAATTTGAATGCACACATTAAGCGGCGCAGCATTTTGTGGTCGCGCTTCGTTTAGCCTTGTTGCAATCTTTAATCGATCAACAGAATGTACCCAGTCAAAATGTTGGGCGATGAGTGTGGTTTTATTGCTTTGAATCGGCCCAATAAAATGCCATTCAATCGCACAATCGCTTAATTCAGCTTGTTTATTAATCGCCTCTTGCACATAGTTTTCACCAAACGCACGCTGCCCAGCCAAATAAGCCGTGCGTAGCTTATCCGCAGTTTGTGCTTTGCTCACTGCAAGCAATTTGACTACGTCGGCGCGGTTTGCAGCAACGCGAGCCGCACGAATATTTGTTTGAATTGCTTGCAAGGAATCGGAAATTGTGACCATAATTCAATTATCTAAACAATAAACTTTATGTAGTTTATAACAAGTTGCTTAACGAGCGTATTATAGCAGGAGCCCATTTAATAGGAGTCAAGCGTGGATATTTCAGATTTACTCGCGTTTTCAGTTAAGAATAAAGCATCCGACTTACACCTTTCGGCTGGTTTGCCGCCGATGATTCGTGTGCACGGCGATGTGCGTAAAATTAATGTGCCAGCCATGGATCATACCCAAGTACACGACATGGTGTACGACATTATGAACGATGGCCAGCGCAAAGTGTACGAAGAAACGCTGGAGTGCGATTTCTCGTTCGAGATTCCTAATTTAGCGCGCTTTCGGGTCAATGCGTTTAATCATAATCGTGGTTCTGGTGCGGTATTTCGGACGATTCCTTCGAAAATTTTAACACTAGAACAATTGAATTGCCCGCCAATTTTTAAAGAAATTTGTAATACGCCGCGTGGCATTGTGTTGGTGACAGGGCCGACAGGTTCTGGTAAATCGACTACCTTGGCCGCGATGGTGGATTATATTAACGAAAATGAAATGGGACACATTTTAACGGTAGAAGACCCCATTGAATTTGTGCATACATCCAAAAAATGTTTGATTAATCAACGTGAAGTAGGTCCGCATACGCTGTCTTTCCAAAATGCGCTACGTTCTGCGCTGCGCGAAGACCCTGATGTGATTCTAGTAGGCGAGATGCGTGACTTAGAAACGATTCGCTTGGCTTTAAGCGCTGCAGAAACTGGTCACTTGGTGTTCGGTACGCTACATACTAGCTCGGCTGCAAAAACGGTAGATAGGATTGTGGATGTGTTTCCTGCGGCAGAAAAAGAGATGGTGCGCTCGATGTTGTCTGAGTCGCTACGCTCAGTAATCTCACAAACTTTGTGCAAAACCAAGGATGAACAAGGTCGCGTGGCCGCACACGAGATTATGATTGGCACGCCAGCGATTCGTAACTTGATTCGTGAAAATAAAGTGGCGCAAATGTATTCTGCGATTCAAACAGGCCAAAATATTGGCATGCAAACGCTGGATCAAAATTTGCAAGATTTAGTGCGACGCAACGTAATCTCAGCTAATGAGGCGCGCAGTAAAGCGGCCAATAAAGATTCGATTGTTGGTTGATAAAAAGTGTGCTGATAAAATAATTTGTCGGCTAATTTTAGTATAAGGATTGGTGATGGAAAAAGGTCAAGCTGAAAAGTTTGTATTTGATTTGTTGCGTTTAATGATGGGCAAAAAAGCCTCTGATATGTTTATTACGGCAGGGTTTCCGCCCGCCATGAAGATAGATGGCAAAATGACGCCAATCAGCCAGCAAGTACTATCGCCGCAACAGGCGCGTGAAATTGCACGGTCTATTATGAACGACAAACAAACGTCTGAGTTTGATGCCAGCAGTGAATGTAATTTTGCTATCGGCATTCCTGGCGTTGCACGCTTTCGGGTGAATGCATTTATTCAGCGTGGCTCGGTGGGCTTAGTGTTTAGAACCATCACGACGAAAATTCCTAAGTTTGAGGATTTAGGGTTACCCGAGGTACTTAAAGATATTGCGATGACCAAGCGCGGCCTCGTGATTTTTGTAGGTGGTACAGGTTCAGGAAAATCGACCTCATTGGCGGCGATGGTTGGCTATCGCAACCAAAATAGCTATGGCCATATTATTACGATTGAAGACCCAGTTGAGTTTGTACACGACCATATTAATTGTATTATTACCCAGCGCGAAGTGGGCGTAGATACAGATAACTGGCATATTGCGCTTAAAAATACCTTGCGCCAAGCACCTGATGTGATTTTGATTGGTGAAATCCGCGATCGCGACACCATGGATTATGCGGTTGCATTTGCCGAAACTGGCCATTTATGTATGGCTACCTTGCACGCTAATAGTACCAATCAAGCCTTAGATCGTATTATTAACTTTTTCCCAGAAGAGCGACGTCATCAATTGCTGATGGATTTATCGCTGAATACGCGTGCTTTTGTTTCGCAACGTTTGATTCCAAAATCTGACGGCATTGGCCGCGTAGCAGCCATTGAAATTATGATTAATTCACCGCTGATTTCAGATTTAATCTTTAAAGGTGATGTACACGAAATTAAAGAAGTTATTGGCCGCTCACGTGAGCTGGGCATGCAAACGTTTGACCAAGCTTTGTTTGATTTGCATGAGTCGGGTGATATTAGTTACGAAGAAGCCCTCCGCAATGCGGACTCCGTCAATGATATACGACTGAAAATTAAACTAGAAGGCAAAGGTGCTCATGATAGAGATTTATCTGCTGGCCTTGACCATTTGGGTATGGTTTAAAGTTATGGTTTAAAGTTATAGTTTAATAAGCTAAACTTAATATAAAGTAGCAATAAAAAAGCCGATGAAATTCATCGGCTTTTTTACATTTGTAGCTAACTACTATTCTACAGAAACTTCTACACGTCTTGCTTCGTCCAAATTGCCGCCACCATTAATATCGGTTGGTTTGCGTATTTCGATTCTCGATGCATCAACTCCTACAGCCACTAGTGTTTCATAAGTGGATTGTGCACGACCTTTAGCTAATTGCGCATTTCTTGCTACGCTTCCTCTGGAGTCGTGGAAGCCAGAAATAACCGCTTTCGAACTTGGATTTGCTTTCAACCACTCTACAATTGGCGCAAGTGTTGTGGCGCTGTCTGCAGGCTGATTGGTTTTAGCTGTATCAAAATACAGTTTTGCAGCAGGTGGTGCAACAACCGCAACTGGCTCAGCCGCTTTTACCGTCAATTGATTATCTACAGCAATGCCAGCCCCAAAATAGGCTTGTGCATCTTCGCCCATTTTGGTTTTTGTCGCTTCAGAATCAACAATACCCGTTAATACAACATTTTTACCGTCACCAGAAGCGTTGATCTCTTCGCCGCCGCATAGTAAGGTTTTTAATGATTCGGAATTAGCTACCCAAGCATAGTCTTTTGCATCGCCAGTATGGCTAAACTCTTTACAGTTTGCGTTAAAGCCAAAACCTTCGGCTGCTGCGATTGGTGCTGCTGGCATAGTCTCGGCAGGTACAGCCACCGCTGTAACACCGCAACATGAGCTAGAAGGCCCGCGCCCTGACAACAGCATCCATAGTAATAATATGGCTAGCAGTAGTGCAATTAACCAAGTCCATAAAGAATAACTAGATTGGTTTTCATGCATAGATAGATTGTTATTCATAGCATTCACCCTTAAAGTTATTTTTTAACGCCACCAGAAAGCTCATCTTGCAATTTTTTGAGCTCTGTCCATTTATTTGCAGCCGCTAATGCAGCTTGTTGTGCCCAGCTACTTGGGTTGGCAATACGGAAGCGTGAGCCACCGTCGTCTAAAATTTTACGCATTTGCGGTACGCTAGCAGTCGCAAGTTGCGCAAAGGTTTTAATGCCTGCGTTATGAAATAGCTCATTAATTTTGGGGCCAATGCCTTCTACTACAGTTAGGTCATTTGCGTTTTTAATTGTAAAACCAGCCGCTTTAGCAGCAGCTAAATCAATTAAACTCACAGCAGGTGCTGCAGCTTTAACTGGCTCTACGGCTTTAACAACAGGTGTAGTAGCAGGCGGTGGTGTGTGAACATGTTGTACAGATTGCGTGTTGAGTGTGCCTCTTAATAAGTGATGTAATAACCAGCCTAGCAAGGCACCCAGCAAAAACCACCAAAAACAGCATCCAAAAGAACTCAATAGTGAACTCATTTTTACTCCCCAATAATAATGAAAGCCAACAAAAAAACGGTGAAAAGATTAATTTAGTAATACTTATTTGTTGTTACAACACTAACTATCTGCGTCTTTTAGTTATACGTCAAGTATCTGCGCTGTTTGCTGCTACTAGATAACAAAAATTAACATTCTTGATTTATTGGTAGGCGTAAGTAATTTGCCCATGTAATAAGGTGTAATACACCCTGCCTAACATAAGGTTGCCTAAAAATGGCGTATTTTTGCCTTGGCTTTTTAGTTGATTTGCGACTACGTTCCACTCTGTACTTGGGTTGAAAATCGCAATATCGGCATCGGCATTTAGGCTTAAATGTCCACCGTTAATACCTAAAATGCTGGCTGGTTGGCTAGTGATAGCCGCAATCGTATCTAGTAGCGAAGCTTTGTTATCGGTTGCCCATTTTAGCGCCAGCGGTAGCAATAACTCCAATCCCGTTGCACCTGCTTCGGCTTCAGCAAATGGCAGTAGTTTAGCATCATCGTTTACAGGTGTGTGATCAGAGCAAATTGCGTCTATGGTGCCATCTTTTAGGCCCTGAGATAATGCCGCTTTGTCACGCATGCTTCGCAGTGGCGGTTTAAGGTTGGCGTGGGTGTTAAAGTAGCCAATATCCATATCAGTTAAGTGCAGGTGTTGCGTGCTTACATCGGCGCTAACTTGTAGACCTTGTTTTTTAGCGGTGCGCACTAGTTCTACGCCTTCAGCGGTAGATAATCGGCATAAATGAATACGCGTTTTGGTCTCACATGCAATGCGTATAATGCTAGCAATGCTTAACGCTTCTGCAGCAGCAGGAATGCCCTTTAGGCCGAGTCGACTAGCCACTTCACCGTCATGCGCCACGCCATTTTTGGCCAGATAATAATCTTCTGCACGCAAAAATATGGTGTAGCCAAATGTAGCAGCGTATTCAAACGCACGCCACAATACTTGCGTATCGGTAATTGCAATATCGGCTTGGCTAAACGCCACGCAGCCAGCGTTGCTAAGCGCGTGCATCTCGGTTAAGAGTTTGCCTTCTAATTGTCTTGTAAGCGCACCCAGTGGGTACACATGCGCAAGGTTGAGCAACTTAGCGCGGTGTTTCAGCATTTCAACCAAACCAGGTTCATCTAATACAGGGTTGGTATCGGGTGGGCAAGCAAGGCTAGTCACACCGCCAGCTGCCGCAGCCAACAATTCACTATTCAATGTGGCTTGATATTCAGAGCCAGGCTCACGCAGTCGCGCAGATAAATCGACAAAGCCAGGGCTGACGATTAATCCAGCGGCATCAATGGTTTGATTAGCGACAAAGCCATCGGGGGCTTTGCCGATACCTGCCACCTTACCAGCGACAATAAATACATCTTGCTTAGCGTCTATTTTGTTTTTAGGATCAATTAAATGGCCGTTTTTGATGTGGATTTTCACACTGCACCCCCTGCATTACCGCCGCCAATACTACCACCACCAAGGATGGCCATTACCGCCATACGCACTGCAATACCATAGGTTACTTGCGGCAGAATGACTGATTGACTGCCGTCTGCCACGCTAGAATCTATCTCCACGCCACGGTTCATTGGGCCTGGGTGCATGACGATTGCGTCACTTTTAGCGTAACTTAGTTTTTCTTGCGTCAAGCCAAAGGTTCTAAAATACTCTTGCGCGCTGGGCAGAAGTGCGCCGCTCATGCGCTCATTTTGCAGGCGCAGCATCATAATCACGTCCACATCTTTTAGGCCTGCTTTCATGTCATGAAATACTTGCACACCAAGCTTTTCAACATCCGCAGGCAGCAGAGTCTTTGGGGCGATGACGCGCACTTCTGGCACACCCAGTGTTGTTAAAGCATGAATTTCAGACCTAGCTACGCGTGAATGCAGCACATCGCCTACTAAGGCCACGCGCAAATTATGTAAATCTGGCTTATATTTACGTACCGTAAATACATCCAATAAACCTTGTGTAGGATGTGCATGACGGCCATCACCCGCATTAATCACGCTAATGTTGTCTGGCACATGCCGCGCAATAAAATGTGCTGCGCCGCTTTGTGCGTGGCGCACTACAAACATATCGGCGTGCATCGCAATTAGGTTATCCACAGTATCTAAAATCGTCTCGCCTTTAGATTGGCTAGAGGTGTTGACGTTAAGATTAATCACATCAGCAGATAAGCGTTTTGCGGCAATTTCAAAGGTAGTGCGAGTGCGAGTGCTGTTTTCAAAAAAGATATTACACACGGTTTTGCCGCGCAACAGCGGCACTTTCTTAATGTCGCGCTCGGCTACTCCGACAAAGGTCTCAGCCGTATCGAGTATTTGATTTAAAATACGTTTGGGCAGACCTTCTATGGTTAGCAAATGCTTTAAATTGCCTTCGGCATCTAGTTGTGGGTTAACCATTATTGGTCTCTAAAGTCTTGTTTTCTAAAGATAGCTGCAGCTTGCCTTTGTTATCTTGCGATAGTTGCAGGTTTTCATGCGGTTTAAGTAAAATTTCTGCGCCTACAATGTTTGGCGCGATTGGCAACTCAGCACCGCCGCGATTAATCAGCACAGCTAATGTAATACTGGCAGGGCGACCATAATCAAACAGCTCGTTCATTGCTGCCCGTGTGGTGCGGCCAGTATAAAAAATATCGTCGATTAAAATAATATGTTTATTGGTGACATCAAACGCAATATTGGATGGCTTTGGCTCAGTTTTTAAGCCACGCTTGGCATAATCGTCGCGGTACATCGCAGCATCTAGCATGCCATAAGGAACATCTAGTTTAATGTTTTTTAAAATGTGATTCATCAGCCACACGCCGCCGCTATGAATGCCGACCAGTGCCGTATTTGTTAGCCCGTTAAATTCAAGCTGCGTTTTAATTTTAGCGGTAATTTCAGCAAGTAAAGTTTCAGGGTTTGGTAAGTTCATCAGATTAGCTCAAAGCGTCAAAATAAGATTGTAATATGCTTTGCGCGGCAACAGCGTCTAGCATGGCTTTTTGTTTAATACCGCTTACGCCTGCCGCCCTAAGGTTTCGCGAAGCCTCTGCAGAGCTTAAGCGTTCATCCACCATCACCACAGGCAAGTTAAAGCGACCCTCTAAGCGTTGCGCAAACTTTTTACTTAAGCTAGTCATCGCGTGTGATTCGCCATCCATATGCATTGGCAATCCTACTATTAATAAGGCTGGACGCCATTCACCGATTAGCAGTCTAATTTGGGTAAACTTCGCTTCGTTTTCTTCAGCGTTAATCGTAGTAAGCGGATGCGCCACTTTTAGCATGGTTTCACCCGTTGCCACACCAATGCGTTTTTCGCCAAAATCAAACGCCAACACTGTGCCTGCAACATCTGGATAACTACGCTCTAAAATTGGCAAATGGCTTTGATTTAAGCTGGCTATAGACACTTAAGCATGCCCCGCGCTGTACGATAAATTGGCTAAATTAAGCCCCATCATGCCCATCGCTAAATCAAATTTATTGTGATTAGGGACATCAAAAATAAGGGCATGCACCTCTTCAACTAGGCTAGTTTTTAAGCTTAACCAAGCATTTTGTGCCATTTCATCTTCTAATTGACCTGCCGTCCAGCCCGCATAGCCTAAGGCGATTAGCATCTTGCTTGGTACGTTATTTTTTAAACCATTATTTTCAGCGACGGCTTCTAAAATATCTTTTGAGGTGGTGAGCGCAACGGCGTTATTAATGATGACAGTAGAGTTGAATTCGTCATGCGGCGCAGGCAAAATATCGTGCAAAATGAATCCGCGCTCAGTTTGTACTGGGCCGCCATAATGCACAGCTTTGGTGAGCAAGCTTAGTGATTCAGTTTCGAGTTGAATCTGTTCAAATAACCTAGCAACAGTAATGTCTGAGTGACGATTGACGATAACGCCCATGGCACCATCTTGGTTGTGCGTACAAATATACGTGACGGTTTTAGAAAAATAAGGGTCTGTCATGGCGGGCATCGCGATGAGAAACTGACCTGTGAGATTGAGTTTTTCCAATGGTATTATTTTAACATGAATTCAATGCAAGTAAATCGCTATAAAATTAGATATAAATCAATTGCTTAGCGTTTTAAAGTTTCTAGAGATTTAAAATTTAACGCTAAGCTTTATTGTGACTCACGATAACCTGTAACCTCTAGCCCAAAACCCATCATGCTTGGCATTTTGCGTGGCGTGGCCATTAGCCGCATTTTGCGCACACCCAAATCGACCAATATTTGTGAGCCAATACCGTAAGTACGCAGCTCTTGGTTAATGCGAATCGGCTCATCTGCACCCTGAATACGCGCCACTAAATCATCGCCAGATTCTGCGTGGTGCAGCATCACAATCACGCCACAGTCGGCTTCAGACAAGGTGGCTATAGCATCTAGCATATTCCAGCTATGTGTGCGACTGCTGCTATCGAGCAAATCGAATACCGATAATGGCTCGTGCACGCGTACCAAACATTCTTTGTCTGCGTTAGGTTCACCCTTAATCAGCGCCAAATGGGTTTCTTGCGCGATTTTGTCGCGATACGCCACCAGCCGCATTTTGCCATAAGGGGTAGTAACCATGCGCTCTGCAGCGCGTTCGATGAGTTTTTCGGTTTCACTTCTATAGCGAATTAAATCGGCAATCGTACCTATTTTAATATTGTGATATTGCGCAATATCGACCAAATCGGGCAGGCGCGCCATTTCGCCGTCATCTTTTAAAATTTCGCAAATCACACTTGCTGGCTCGCAGCCGGCAAGGGCAGCTAAATCACAACCAGCTTCGGTATGACCTGCGCGCACCAACACGCCGCCATTTAGCGCGGCTAAAGGGAAGATATGGCCAGGGCTAACAATACTTTTTGCGTTAGCATTGTTGGCAACTGCGGCTTTGATTGTCATTGCGCGGTCGGTAGCAGAAATACCAGTGGTGACACCAGTTGCGGCTTCAATCGACACGGTAAAGTTAGTACCCAAACGCGTGCCATTTTTAAGTACCATCGGCGGCAAATTGAGCTGTTTGCAACGCGATTCGGTCAGTGTTAAGCAAATCAACCCGCGACCAAATTTGGCCATAAAATTGATATGCTCCGCAGTAGCAAATTCGGCTGCAATGACAAAATCACCTTCGTTTTCGCGGTTTTCGTCATCCACTAAAATCACCATTTTGCCTGATTTGATGTCAGCGATAATTTCGGTGATTGGGCTAATGGATTTAAACGGCATTGGTTTTTCTCACTTGGCAGTTATTAGCTAGGGTTTTATTCATTTTTTTATTGCGCACTTGTTTCTAAAGCCCACTCTGTCATACGCTCTACATAGCGCGCAATTTGGTCTATTTCACAATTAACTTGGCTGCCGATTTGTAATTGTTTGAAAGCAGTATTTTCTAAAGTATGCGGGATAATGTTCATAGTAAATACGTCTAGTGCAATGCTATTCACAGTCAAACTCACACCATTCACACAAATAGAGCCTTTTTTAGCGATGTATTTACTAATCGCATGCGGCACACGAATGGCTAGCAGCCAATTGGTTTCCAAGTCGCTCAATTCCGTAACTTCAAATTTAACCACTAGGCCAACACCATCCACATGACCACTCACTAAGTGGCCACCAAGTCTATCATTCAAGCGCAATGCCTTTTCCAAATTTACGGCATGCTGCAGATTTAAACCAGTAGTCACTTTAAGCGTTTCGGCAGAAACATGCGCCTTAAAATGGGTTGGTGCAAAGGGCGGTATAAGTTCTGTAACCGTTAAGCAAACACCATTTACCGCAATGCTATCGCCCATTTTTACGTCTGACAACGCTAAATTTGTAGCTTTTATTGAAAGCTCAAAGTTATTACCCATTGCAGTGATTGTGTCTATATGGCCAATGGCCTGAATGATTCCTGTAAACATGCATCCATTTTAACAGTTTAGTGTATGGCAAGGCTATAAAAGTGTTGGCACGCAAGTTGCTATTATCTTAAATAACTTAACAAAAATAATGATAAATTTATTTAAAGATGTAAAGGAAGCTAGTATGTTATCGATGACCTTAAACAAATTACAAGCCATTTTTCACCAACAAGAGATACAAAAATCGCTTGGTTGGATTGATACCATTACCGAAGCCGATGAGCTTGAAGTACTTAGGCGAGCGGCTGAACAGTTGATAAAAATTAATTTTGATTCAAATAAAATGCACAGGGGCGACATTGATACTGTGATTGCAATTGATAAAAAATTGCATCGGCATGCCAATAAAATTACGCATCAGTATTTGACAATGATCAAATTAAACAAGGCCTTAGAATCTGAAATGTACGATGCAGTGTATTCTTATCAACGCCAGTTGTATGTTAAATATACACAATTTTTAGATGCATATCTTGTTCAGAAAAAAACCATTTTTGCTGACGATAAAATGAATTTAATATTATGTCTTTATCTGAATGCGACTTTTGAAATGGCTAAATGGCGTTATTTTGACGATCAGCCAGCCCCAACAGGCATGTGGACGAATATGTGCAAAGTCATCAATTGTGCCGAAAAGCTGTCAATGATGAACACGTTATTGTTTATGTATGAGAATCAGAAAAAAGAAACCAGTATCGCGGCCTTACTGAAACAAGGCTTTATGCTTTCTACCTTACAAAAAGGTAATTACAATCGGCTGCAAATACAATTGGCAAGCCAAATTATGAAGCAATGGTCGACCAATCCATTGCTGTTAAATAAGTATAAACAAGATATTTTTCAGTTTCATATCGACATCAGCTCTGATGTTGGGCCTATGCGTGTTCGAGGTATTGAGAAATATGCAGATTATCGTTTTTGGAAAACATCGCGTTTGGTTGACAATATTGAGGCCTACTTATGTGCGGTGGATCTACAAAAGCCTTTACAACCATTTGGCCTAGAAAAGTTAGCGTCAGTTGAAACCATTGTTCAGTTATTTAAAAAGTTACGTGTTGATTGGTGTATCAAAGGTTGCGAGCGTCAGCGTAGAAACGAAACTAGATACAAGCGTAACAAAATAATCACTGTCAATTATGGTTTGGACGATATTTGCAAACAGATTAATACGGCAAAAATGCAATTTGAGGCAGAGCTTTCAAGCAAGCAGACGCTAGAACCAGCGATGACTCAAGCTTCGCAATCGGCACGAGACAATTCGTCAATTAATTATGTTGCAAGCCAAAACAAAGCAAAAACCGAGCAATGGATGCTGGTAGATGAAAGCGTAGGCGGCTTTGCTGTTGATTTAGGCAAAAGTTATAGTAGCTGGATAGAGATAGGCAAATTAATCAGTTATAGCATGCATGGTGACACCAATTTATTGGTTATTGCTGAGATTAAAAGTATCAAAAAGCAAAAAAATGGTGCTTACAGGGCAGGCTTAGCCGTGCTAAGCACGCATGGTGCTTCAATTGAGGTTGAACGCGTTGACCGACATAGCTTCTCTGAAGCTGCTAGCGGCTATTATATTGATGAAGGTGAAACAAATTTAAAATCGTTTAATACCTTTGTAGGTTTATTTTTAGATAAAGATGACGATAGTAAAGTCAATAAACCCACTTTAATTGTACCTAGAAGCGAATATAAGCGCGGCAACAAACTTAGTATCACTATTAATGGCGATGAGCAAATATTTGAGATGGGTGCTGCCTTAATGAAGCAGCGTGATTGGGTGCGCTTAGCCTTGCCGATATAAACTATAAAACTGCATCAGCGTAAATTTTTTACAATGGACAGAATCCTTGTCGCTTAAAACTGCCTAGGTTTTAATGATATGATTCTGTCCATGTCATTCATTTCAAAATTACCATTCGAACTTTTTGTGGGCTTGCGCTATACCCGCGCCAAACGCAAAAATCACTTTATCTCATTTATTTCACTCACTAGTATGATTGGCATCGCGCTGGGCGTGGCGGCTTTAATCGTTGTGCTCTCGGTGATGAATGGCTTTCAGGCCGAGTTGCGTAACCGCATATTGGGTGTGGCTTCGCATATTGAAATCACTGGCGAAAATAATACGCTCAGTGGTTGGAAACAACTTGCAGAGCCACTTAGCAAAACGCAACATGTACGTGCCGTAGCACCTTACATTACCGCGCAAGGCATGCTGAGTTTCGGCCAAGGCGTACAAGGCGCGATTGTGCGTGGCGTGTTGCCAGCGACTGAGGATAAAGTGGCTGATTTAGGCAGCCACATGAAGGCAGGTAGTTTAAATGATTTAAAAGCAGGTGAGTTCGGCATTGTGTTGGGCAGCGATTTAGCCTTTAACTTAGGCGCAACCCTTGGCGATAAAGTTGTTGTGATGTCGCCACAAGGCCAGTTTACACCCACTGGCGTTGTGCCGCGCATTAAGCAATTTAAAGTGGTTGGCCTGTTTCAAATCGGTATGTATGAATACGATGCTGGTTTAGCATTAATCAATATGGATGATGCGGCCAAGTTGTACCGCATGGACGATAAAGTGTCGGGCATTCGGCTGAAAATTGACGACTTGTATGATGCGCCGCAAGTCAGTAGTGCGCTTGCTGAATCGTTAAGCCATAACGAACCGCAACACCAGTATTATGTGACAGATTGGACGCAACAACACGCCAACTTTTTTAAAGCGGTGCAAATGGAAAAACGCGTGATGTTTATTATTCTGGCTTTAATCGTCGCGGTTGCCGCATTTAATATTGTATCCACTCTGGTGATGGCAGTCACCGATAAGCGTGCCGACATTGCCATTATGCGCACCTTTGGCGCAAGTCCGCGCAGCATTATGGGAATTTTTATCGTACAAGGCGCACTGATTGGCGTGATAGGCACTGTAGC
>JANXWL010000087.1 GCA_025351225.1 Methylotenera sp.
AAGTAAACAATATCTTGTTGCACGTTCATTGGGTGTGGAGCCCAGCCTAAGAATACAATCCATTTTTTATCTTTAACGGAGCGGCTAACCTCAGTTAACATGCCAGCCTCGCTAGATTCCACCATTTTGAAGCTTTTTAAGCCAAATGCGTCTTTGGTAATCATATCGGCGATGAGTTTGTTGCCATCGTTACCTGGCTCGATACCGTAAATTTTACCGTCTAATTCTTTACTAAACTTACCTATATCGGCAAAGCTTTTTAAGCCTGCATCATAAGCATATTTGGGTACGGCGAGAGTATATTTTGCGCCTACCAAGTTAGGTTTATCTAACACCGTAACCGCTTTTTCTTTAAGGAAAGGGTCAAGAATAGGCGTCATAGAAGGTGACCAGTAGCCCAAGAATGCATCAATTTGACCTTTTTTAAGGCCTGCAAAGGCAATTGGCACAGAAGCAATAGTTGATTCGGCCTTATAACCCAAACCTTCTAACACGGTTGAAGATAGCGCAGTCGTTGCCGTAATATCGGTCCAGCCAATATCGGCAAATTTTACTGTACTACAAGTAGCCGCTTCACCGCCTGCGGCGGTAGTTGTTGTGGCAGCAGGTGTTTCAGCAGCAGGCGCGGCAACTTCCTCTTTCTTTTCGCAACTTACAATTATTAAGGGAAACAGCACAGTAATAAAAACAGACTTTAGCATAGCGGATTTGGACAAATGATTCATTTTAACTCCCAGTTTTTAAAGTTAACCAGCAAATATCAGCAAACAATAGTACAAGTAATAACTTAGCGTGAGTGATGCTAAAACAAGTATTAAATTACGACAGATTGTTGTTTAATCACGCCATTAAGCCTGCGTTAATTTTAGACATAATCGGGTTCTTTCGATAAGGTGCTCTCTGCGCTTGTGATGGCATGCATAGGCAGAGCGTGCTTGTGTTGATTGCGCTCCATGCTGGGCGAGTAACCAAATAGTGTGCGATACGATTTGCTAAAATGGCAAGATGATTGAAAACCGCACGCCACGGTTACGCTCATAACCGACATCTCGGTTTGTAGTAATAAAGCCCGTGCGCGGCGCAAGCGCAAATTTAAGTAATAATGCATGGGTGTCATATTTAAGGTGTGTTTAAACATGCGCTGCAAATGGCGTTGCGATAAATTAGCTAATCGCGCTAGTTCATCTAAGCTAAGTGGCTCCTCAATATTTGCTTCCATTAGTGCAGAAACCTCTACCAAAGCTTTATGGCTATAACCCACGCGGGCGGCGACTGGAATATGCTGCTGATCTTTACTATCACGCGCTCGCACCATCATGAATTGGTCTGAAATCTCAGCCACTAGATTTTTGCCAACGCCATTATTTTTGTCAACGCCATTATTTTTGTCAACGCCATTATTGTTGTCAACCCCAGTTTTGCCAAAACGTGCTGAAACAAAGGCCAACATTAAGTCTAGCGGGGCGGTGCCGCCTGCACAAGTGCAGCGGTTGCGGTCAATCACAAACAACTCTTCCATAAAGTGTATGCCAGAAAACTGCTCACACAAACTCGCCATATTTTCCCAATGAATCGTGCATTTATAACCATCTAACAACCCAGCCTTGGCAAGCGCATAACTGCCTGTACACAGGCCGCCCAGCCACATATTATGCTTGCTGGCTTGCGTAAGTAGCTTGATCACATCTACCGTTACTGCATGTTGAATGTCCACCCCGCCACATGCCAGCAAAACATCGGGCATGTTAGTACTGTGTAGATTATTGGTGTGTAAGTGATTAAAATCGAGCTTGTTGGTGTTGTTAATCGCCAAGCCGTTGCTTGCTTGCGCTGGTAAGCCATCAACCGTAAACACCGACCATTGATAAGCCTCTTCGCCTAGCAAGTAATTGGCCATGCGCAAAATCTCTAGTGCGTTAGTAAACGCAATCATCGAAAAGTTATTTAAGGTCAAAAATCCAACATGCTTGATTTGAGACATTTCTTTGTAAGGCATAACAGCTCTCAAAAGAATCTATAACGTTTTAAAAATAAACATTAATGCTTATCATAGGCAATTTTAGGCATTAACGCTACTTAATCTGCAATCGATATGCAAATGCACAAAATGGGTGCAAAAAGTAGTGAAATGCACCAAATAGTGGACCCGTAAACTGTTGTATTTATGATGAATTGTAAGTTTTTTTGCAATTTAGTATTGAAAGCCAAAATGTTTGGGTTCAATATGCAACTCAAGA
>JANXWL010000092.1 GCA_025351225.1 Methylotenera sp.
TCGATGGCAGCATCATAAACAAACCCACATACACTAAAGCCAGCATCAGCCATTTGCGCGGCGCAGTTTTAAATAATGCGATACTTTCTTTTATCCAGCTAATGCCTGTTTGCGTGCGTGATTCTAAAATGGCCATGCTTAATTTCCCTGTTTAATTTTTAAGTGCGATGCGTGCTTGTAAAATACTTTTAAAGTGATTAGGGTCTTTGGCATGCGTTAGCTCACCCACTTGCGGAAAGTGAAAATCGTGTAAGCGCGATAGCCAAAACCGCAGTGCCGCGCGACGCAATAAGGCAGGCCAGTAAGCCAATTCTTGCGCAGAAAACGGCCGCATACTTTGGTATGCGCTTAAAAACACATCTACTTTTTCAGTATCAATATTGCCTAAATCTGCGCCATTGTGATGCAAGCACCACTCATTTATCGCAATAGCCACGTCGTAAACCAACACATCATGACAGGCATAATAAAAATCAATAAAGCCGCCTAGCGTGTCATTATCAAACAACACATTATCACGAAACAAATCACCATGAATTACACCATGCGGCAAATGGCTGGTATCTAATTGCTGTTGATAATCCAGCTCGTTTTGCAGTAGCGATTGCTCTTGAAGATTTAATTTTGGCACCACTTTCTGTGCAGTCTGTACAAACCAAGTTTGCCCGCGCTGATTCAGACTCTGTTGCTTAAATGAAGCACCCGCCAAATGCAGTTTGGCCAAAGTTAAGGCTACTTCTCGTACTTGTGCAAGATTGGGCGTAGCAACATCTTTACCTGTTAAGCAGCTCACCATCAGTGCTGGCTTGCCTTTTAGTAGATGCAAGGCAACACCCTTTTTATCGGCAATGGGCGTAGGGCAAGGTACGCCATGCGCAGCCAAATGTGTCATTAAATGAACAAAATAAGGTAATTCTTCACAATTATTTTTCTCAAAAATAGTAAGTACGTATCTATTTTCAGGTGTAACCACAAAATAATTGGTATTAGTAATACCTGCCGCAATACCGCGTAACTCGGTGACTTCGCCAACAGCAAAATCGCGCAACCAAGTGCGTACATCATCTAATGTTAAGGTGGTGAAAACAGACATGGTTTTGAGTTATATCGCTTTGAATTGTTTTGGGCTGAGTTAAGAGAATCAATTAAATCAAAATAACTAAATCAGACTTGGTGCGAGACATCAAAATGAAGGTACATAAGGTTTGCAAATATTAGGTGCATGTAGCGACACTTTTATGTTGACCAACGACGTATGATGACGCTATTTAGATTTAATATTAAAACCTAAAAATTACCCATTTTGGGATTGATAAAGGCTCTACTGGCCCCGTATTTACCCAGCCGCCTTCTTGGTCGTCTTTATGCAAATAGTATGGCACACCGTGTTCTGGCGTCACTTTCATCATGTACACCTGCCCGTTCACACTGTATTCCTCAACAGTTTCTTTACCTTTTTTGCGAATGGTGACTTGAGGCTCGGCTTCCAGCGCTTCGCCATCGACAATTTTTGGCGGTGGTGGCACGTCTTCTAGCGGCTCTGCATTGGCTGGCGAACCCGCCGCCAGAGCGTGATGCGGCATAAGTAAAACACACAGCATTACAGCCAATGATTTCAATTTTTGCATATTATTCTCGCCTTAAATTCTTGTCTTTCGTTTAGGTTAAATCATTCTAACAAAAAGCACGCCAATAAGACATCAAGGCTACAAATATAGCTGCACTATTTTAATTGGCTCTGCTATAGATATAGCTGCACCATTTATTGCGTTTCGTTATAAATATAACTGCACCTTACGCTCGGCAGGCGTTAGCTCAAAGCCAGTCTCCTCATAATGTTTAAAAATCGCCTCCACTATTTGGGCTGGGTCGTCTATCAACTGAATCAGATTCATATCACTCTCCCCCGCCATACCTTCTGCCACCAAGGTGTTTTTCAGCCAATCGAGCAAGCCTGCCCAAAACGTTTTGCCGACTAAAATAATGGGTATTTTGCACGATTTGCCTGTTTGCACTAGCGTAATCGCCTCCATTAACTCATCCAAAGTACCAAAGCCACCTGGCATCACAACATAGGCACTGGCGTATTTTACAAACATCACTTTACGCATAAAAAAGTATTTAAACGTCAGATCAATGTCTTGATAGGCATTGCCGCCTTGCTCAAACGGCAGCTCAATATTCAAACCCACGCTAGGCCCGATGCCAGCAAATGCGCCTTTATTTGCAGCCTCCATAATGCCAGGCCCACCACCAGAAATCACACTGAAACCAGCATCACTCAACTGCCGTGCAATTTCTTCGGTAAGTGTGTAATACGGGTGATCTGGCGGCGTGCGTGCGCTGCCAAAAATCGAAACTGCAGGCGTAATTTCTTTTAACTTTTCGGTGGCACCCACAAATTCTGCCATAATCTCAAATGCGTGCCAGGATTCGTGGCTAGCAGAGTCACCATTTAACAATTCTGGCTCGGTGATTGGTGGTAATTTTCTTGTTGTCATTTAAAGCATCCTAATTATGAAGACTCTTTTACTAGTAGACGGTTCATCTTATCTGTATCGCGCATTTCACGCCATGCCCGATTTGCGCAACAGCAAAAATGAGCCTACAGGCGCGATTCAGGGCGTTCTTAATATGTTACGCCGTTTGCATAAAGATTACCCCAGCGATTATAGCGCGTGTGTGTTTGACGCAAAAGGCAAAACCTTTCGTGATGATATTTATGCTGAATATAAAGCTAATCGCGCCAGCATGCCAGACGATTTACGCCTGCAAATAGCGCCGCTGCATGAGGCAATTAAAGCATTAGGTTGGCCGCTGATTGTTGAAGATGGCGTTGAGGCGGATGACGTGATTGGTGCGCTGGCCAAACAGGCAGAGCGCGAAGGCATTCGCACCATTATTTCCACAGGCGATAAAGATATTTCGCAACTGGTTAACGACAAAATCACCGTGGTGAATACCATGCGCGATACTTTTAGACGCACCGATGATGTACTGGATATTGCAGGCGTAACAGCCAAATTTGGCATACCGCCTTCGCTAATGATTGATTATTTAGTATTGATTGGCGACACCTCGGACAACGTGCCAGGTGTAGAAAAAGTAGGGCCAAAAACCGCAGTAAAATGGCTCACACAATATGGCAGCCTAGATAATATTGTCGCCAATGCCGATAACATTACTGGTGTCGTGGGTGAGAATTTGCGTAAAGCATTGCCTTGGCTGCCTACCGCACGCGAACTGATTACCATTCGCTGCGATGTTGGGATTCAAGAAAACCTTGCCGACCTTGCGCCGCAAGCTATTAATAAACCAAAACTAGCCGAGCTTTTTGACCGCTTTGAGTTTAAAAGCTGGCGGCGCGAGCTAGATAATATGCAAGATGGCGTGCAGAATAATTTACAAAAAGCAGAGAAAATACCCGCCCTACTCTCTAGCATCCATGCGCCTTCTGGGACATCCATTTCGACAGATTTATTTGTCGTAAAACAATATGAAGCAAATAATACGCGCAATTTTGAAACCATTTTAACTAACGCGCAGCTGGATATTTGGCTGGCAAAATTACAAGCCGCTGCGCTCATCTGCGTGGATACTGAAACCACCTCACTCGACCCAATGACGGCAAAAATTGTCGGCATGTCATTTTCTGTTGAGGCTGGCAGCGCCGCCTATTTACCGCTGACGCACGATTATTTTGATGCGCCTGAACAGCTTAATTTTGCTGAAACTTTAGCTAAAATTAAACCAATCCTCGAAAATGAGGCCATCAAAAAAATCGGGCAAAACTTAAAATATGACCAACATGTTTTTAAAAATCACGGCATTATATTAAATGGTATTGCGCACGATACCATGCTGCAATCTTACGTGTTCGAATCGCACAAAACACATGGCATGGATGCGCTTGCAGAGCGGCATCTAGGTGTAACAACCATCCATTTTGAAGACGTTGCAGGCAAGGGTGCCAAGCAAGTGGGCTTTAACCAAGTGACCGTAGAAACTGCAGCGGAATATGCGGCAGAAGATGCCGATATTACCTTGCAGTTACATGAAGCCATGTACCCGATTATTGCTAATGACGAAAAATTAAACTTCATTTACAGTCAAATTGAGATGCCAAGTTCGGCTTGCTTGTTCACAATTGAACGCAACGGCGTGCTGATTGATGCAGAAATGTTAAGGGCGCAAAGTAATGAGATTGGTTTAAAGTTAATCGCGCTAGAAAATCAAGCTTACGAGCTGGCAGGCCAGCCTTTTAACTTGGCATCACCCAAACAATTGCAAGAAATTCTATTCGATAAGCTCGGCATTAAACCCACCAAAAAAACGCCGAGCGGTGCACCAAGTACCGATGAAGACGTACTGCAAGAACTCGCACTCGACCACCCGCTGCCTAAAGTGTTACTAGAATATCGTGGCCTAGCAAAACTGAAATCTACCTACACTGACAAACTACCCAAAATGGTTAACACAAGCACAGGCCGCGTGCATACCAGCTACAACCAAGCGGTGGCGATTACAGGGCGCTTGGCAAGTAGCGATCCTAATTTGCAGAATATACCTGTTAGAAGCGCCGAAGGCCGCCGTATTCGCGAGGCATTTATTGCGCCGCAGGGCTCGCATATTGTGTCTGCCGACTACTCTCAAATTGAATTACGCATTATGGCGCATTTATCACAAGATGAAGGCATGCTGCAAGCCTTTGCCAATAACGAAGATATTCACCGTGCCAC
>JANXWL010000096.1 GCA_025351225.1 Methylotenera sp.
CGTGGCGCAAATGAGATAATCTTTACTCACAGTAAAAAATTCGCCTTGATTCCAATCCAACTCTACAGGCACATGCGCACACTGATTCACGTAAGCATGCGCTTTGCCGTGATAGCGCACCACAAAGCCAGAAGCAAACTCACCCAATTGCGGCAACGCAAAGCGCAGCCCGAGCGATTTCTCATGCAGTTCATGGCTATCTAAAGTAATGGTGTTGTTATGCATCACTAAACGATCACAAGCTTAAAAGCCAAACACTTAAGTCTTTAAATTGATTAAACATCGCAATGTTATTGTACCCTGATAATTTGTCGCGTGATTGAGCACCGTAGGTAACTGCAACCGCTGGCACACCTGCGTTACTGGCCATTTGCAAATCGTAACTGGTATCGCCAATCATCAAGGTGCGCTCTGGCCGCACAATCAATTCGTCCATTAGCTCGTCCAACATTTGTGGATGCGGTTTGGAGAAACACTCATCGACTGTTCTTGTCGCGTGAAAATAATTACCTAAACCACAATGCTCTAGCGCCAAATTAAGCCCACGCCTGCCTTTGCCAGTGGCCACGGCCAGTTTAAAACCGCGTTTGTTCAAAGCTTTAATGGTATCTGCCGCACCCGCAAATAGTGGAATTTCACTTTCGAAAGCATAATAATTAGATGTATATTGCCGTGCCAAGGCTTGCGCTTTTTCTGCTGGAATATCGCCAAATAGCGCATGAATGCTCTCTTTTAGCCCAAGGCCAATAATATTACTAGCCGCTTGTGGGTCTAGCGTAGGCAAGCCGACTTGCGCCGCAGCACTCACAATCGCTTGTGTAATCATGCCCGTCGAATCGGCCAGCGTACCATCCCAATCCCATACAATTAAATCAAATTTCTTACTCATAAATCTTATTGTTAACCTTACTTTTTCTAAACTTAAATTACTGACTAAACTGGTTTACTGACTAAACTGGTCATAAATTTTTGTAAATCTACTGGCAAAGGGGCAATAAGTTTGAGCTTATCGCCAGAAACAGGATGCCGCAGATTTGTTTCAGCTGAATGTAAAAACATACGTTTTAAGCCTTTTTTTGCCAAAGCTTTATTATTCGCAAAGTCACCATATTTGTCATCACCTAAAATGGGAAAGCCCAAATGTGCCAATTGCACCCTCAATTGATGCGTTCTGCCCGTAATAAGTTGCGCTTCGAGCAAGCTAAAACCTTCAAATGAATTTTTGAGGTAAAAAATAGTTTCTGAAACTTGTGCTTGGTCATGCTTATCTTTGCTTTTGTCGGTTACCACATTTACACGCCGCTCGCCGTTGGGCAACACGTATTTTTGCAAATCCAGTGTCACGCGCTTCTTTTTCTCTGTCCACTCACCTGCTACCAGCATCAAATAACGCTTATCAGTTTGATTGTTGCGAATCATCTCATGCAGCGCCACCAAGGCCACACGCTTTTTAGCCAGCATTAACACACCTGAAGTTTCGCGATCTAAGCGATGCACCAGCTCTAAAAATTTGGCTTTGGGGCGTTCCATTCTAAGTTGTTCAATCACACCACGACTCACGCCGCTGCCGCCATGCACAGCAAAACCTGCAGGCTTATCAATGACCAACAGCGCATCATCTTCAAAAATAATCGTGCTTTCAAGTACAGATGTCGCTGGGGCGCTGATCACTTCTTTATCGTTCGCTGCAACCCTTATTGGCGGCACGCGTACTACATCATTCAACACCAACTTATAAGAGGCATCAATGCGACCTTTATTCACGCGCACTTCACCACTACGCAAAATGCGATAAATATGGCTTTTGGGCACACCTTTGAGCGTTTTAGCTAAAAAATTATCAATGCGCTGTCCGTCAGAGGCCTCGTCCACTGTCACATTGCTGGCGGCACTTGCGCCAATTGTATTGTTTTGATTCATTAATTCACTTTAAATTGTCTTGATTAATTTTGCTTAAAATGTTGATTGCGCCTATACTGTTTATATTGTTGGAATAACTATTATGACAATACACGTAACACAATATTTTTGGTTAAATTGCTCGCCATATTTAAGTAGCGATAAAAATGTAGTAATAAGATATTGCGCTCTAGCCGCCGCAGACAAATAAACATAAACGCGACTAAAGTTACTGAAGACCAAATTTTAACGGATTTACACTCAACTTTAATATAAAACAAGAACTTTATATAAAACAAGTGAGTATAAATGTTTAGCTGCACCTAAGCTTTTACAATTTAAACTAGGAATTTGCAAATCAACCTAGTTTTATTAAATTAACCAGCAAATTGCGATCTTAATATTAGCGCGATTTCCAAAACGCCTATTTTGCGTCAGGTTAGTTTAGCAGCTAGTCGCTGCATAAATGCTCGTGCATACTTACATTTAGCGTAGCTCTTGATTTAGAGTGCACCATGTAAATCTCCCTTCAGCACTTTAATCCCCTATACGATACTGTCTGCCCGGCGCACGCGTGGGAGT
>JANXWL010000118.1 GCA_025351225.1 Methylotenera sp.
ACCACTTCGCCAATCTCTGCCACCAAACTAGGCACAAAACGGCCGCCTTTTTTAAAGTAGCCGCCACTTGGCTCGAACACGCTTTTAAGTTCTTCCACCAAAAACGTCACATCACCACCTTTGCGAAACACCGCAGACATAACGCGGGTGAGGGCGACTATCCATTGAAAGTGATCCATATTTTTGGAGTTAATAAATATCTCGAACGGGCGACGATGCTCCTGCGGCGTGTCTTCGTTCATCACCACATCGTTAATGGTAATGTAAAGCGCATGCTCGGTGACTGGCGTTTTTACTTTGTAGGTACTGCCCGTGATTTTCTCTGGGCGGTCTAGCGGCTCACCGATTTGGACAATTTTTGCGTTTAAAGCTTTAGCCTCTGCGGCCTTATTTGCAGTATCAATTTTATCTTGCTCGTTTACCAGCGCGTAGCCAGTGATTTTTTTATCTATTTTAACTGCCATTACTTTTCTCCTTACGGGCTTTGGCCCTCACAATTTTTCATATTAATTTAGCGGTATTAAAACGTTACAAGCGATGCGAGTGCTAGGCGAAAAATGGTTTTGAACCGGAATGTACAAATAGTACATGAGGATTTAAAACTGTTTTTCAACAACGCAATGGTGAGCGTAGTCGTTTTAATCAGCTAAATTTAGAACTTGCCGTAATAGCCTTCTTTTAATGCATCATAAAGATTCGCCGCTGAGTGAATCTCGCCATCGTATTCAATCTCTTCGTTGCCTTTTACTTCAATCTCGCTGCCATCATCTAGCGTGAATTTATAGGTGGTATTTTCCAAATCTTTCTCGGTCACCAATACACCTTGAAACGCCTCTGGGTTAAACCTAAAAGTAGTACAACCTTTTAAGCCTTTATCGTAAGCATATAAATAGATATTTTTAAAATCTTCAAAATCGTAATCAGTCGGCACGTTAATAGTTTTGGAGATCGAGCTATCAATCCATTTTTGTGACGCAGCTTGAATATCCACATGGGCTTTGGCCATGATGGTGGAAGAATCCAAGAAATAGTCTGGCAACTTTTCATCCTCTTTATCGCTAAACGGCATGGCTTTTGGATTAATCAGCTCGCGGTAGGCCAGCAATTCATAAGAGAACACATCGACTTTTTCTTTCGACTTTTTGCCCTCGCGAATCACGTTACGCGCGTAATGGTGCGCAAAGCTAGGCTCAATGCCGTTGCTGGCATTATTAGCCAAGCTTAATGAAATAGTGCCTGTTGGCGCGATAGAGCTGTGGTGCGTAAAGCGCACGCCCTTGGCTGCGATTTGGTTGCGCAAACCTTCTGGAAACTGCTGCATATAACGGCTATATTTACCCAGCAATACTTTGCCTGCGATTCTTTGGCCCACTTTAATGCCATCTGCCGCCATTTCTGGGCGTTTTGCCAGCATGTCGGCGGTGACTTCAAACTTCTCGTCCATAATTGGCGCGGCGCCTTTTTCGTCGGCCAATTGCACGCCAACTTCCCAGCCTACTTCGGCCATCATACGGGTGACTTCATCGGTAAATTTGAGTGAATCGTCTTCACCATATTTCATTTTCATCATAGTGAGTGCAGAGCCTAAGCCCAAATAACCCATGCCATGGCGGCGTTTGCGTACGATTTCGTCACGTTGTTGTTGCAATGGCAGACCGTTGATTTCGACTACGTTATCGAGCATGCGCGTGAAAATGGCAACCACTTCGCGGTATTCTGCCCAATCAAAATGTGCTTCATTGGTAAATGGTTTTTTAATAAATTTAGTCAAGTTAACCGAACCCAATAAACACGCGCCATATGGCGGCAATGGCTGTTCACCACATGGGTTAGTCGCGCGAATATTCTCGCAAAACCAATTGTTGTTCATCTCGTTTACGCGGTCAATCAAAATAAAACCTGGTTCGGCGAAGTCGTAAGTGCTGGACATTATCACATCCCACAAACGGCGCGCTTTAATGGTTTTATACACGCGACAAGCGACCTTACCAACATCTTGGCCAGCACCTGCGCCTGCTTGCTTGGTTAAATATTTGCCTTTTACTGGCCACTCGCGCCATACCACTTGTGTGATATCGTTAGTATTTAAGCCATCGACAATGGCCTCTTTTTCTGTGACAGGAAAGGCTAATTTCCACTCACTGTCGGCTTTTACTGCCTCCATAAACTCTTTAGTAATCAAGCAACTAAGATTAAATTGGCGTAAACGGCCGTTTTCGCGTTTAGCTTTAATAAAATCAGTCACATCAGGGTGGCTAATATCAAACGTTGCCATTTGCGCACCACGGCGGCCGCCAGCGCTGGACACGGTGAAACACATTTTGTCGTAGATATCCATGAAAGAGAGTGGGCCACTAGTATAAGCGCCAGCACCCGCAACAAATGCGCCTTTTGGACGCAATGTAGAAAACTCGTAACCAATGCCGCAACCCGCTTTTAGCGTTAAGCCAGCCTCGTGAACTTTATTAAGGATGTTATCCATGCTGTCTTCAACCACGCCAGAAACTGTGCAGTTAATGGTAGAAGTGGCTGGTTTGTGCTCTAGCGCGCCCGCATTAGAGGTAATGCGGCCTGCAGGAATGGCGCCACGGCGCAACGCCCATAAGAATTTTTCATGCCATTCTTGGCGTTTTTCTTCAGTCGTTTCTACATCAGCTAATGCACGCGCCACCCGCGCATATGAGGCGTCCATATCAGCATCGACATGATCACCATTTTTGGCTTTTAGACGATATTTTTTATCCCAAATATCGAGTGATACCGATTGAATGGGGATTTCTTTCGTTATTTCCGCTTGTTCGCCCGTTTGCAATTTAGCCACTGTTTCAACTGCTTTTAACATGAAAAACTTCTCCTCAACTTTTAGCCAAAACACGAATACTGCATGTGTGCCGCGCTAAGCCTGTGATTATAATTAAAAAACTTTTCTTTTTATGAAAATACTAATGCTTTAACACAAGATATTGTGCCTAGAGCAGAAATTTAAGCCTTTATTTTGTGTTCGTCAATAGGCTTTACAATAACTTTTTATGCACTATTTTGGTGGTTTTTTAGCGCAAACTAAGCCTGTATTTGCGTTGCGCTTAGGTGAGTAATCACTCGCACAAAAATAAATTTAAAAAATAAATGGCTCGCAAAAATAGTTGGTTTATGTTCACGTATTTTTATCATCGTTGCTTGCGCCAAAAACACGCAACGCTATTTTGTGAGAAAATGCCGTGATGAATCGCTTTGTATATTCAGTTTTGCTCTATTTGATTTTGCCATTTGTGCCACTAAAATTGCTGTGGCGCGGCATTAAGCAGCCCGAGTATCGCCAGCATTGGGGCGAGCGTTTTGGTTTTTATAATGCAAAAGTCACAAAACCTGTTATTTGGCTGCATTGTGTATCGGTTGGCGAAACCCGTGCGGCAGAGCCTTTAGTTAAAGCACTACAACTACAATATCCAAGCCATCAAATTTTACTATCGCACGGCACGCCTACTGGCCGCGACACTAGTAAGGCACTTTTTGGCGATTTAGTTACCAGCGTATATTTACCTTATGATTTGCCATTTGCGGTGAATGGTTTTTTAAAACACTTTAAACCAAGCATTGGTCTGCTGATGGAAACTGAGCTATGGTTTAACTTAATTGCAGCCTGCAAACAGCGCGAAATTCCTCTTTTACTGGTGAATGCGCGCTTATCTGAAAGCTCTGCCAACGCCTACGCTAAACTCGGCAAGCTCATACGCGAAGGCCTACAAAATTTAAGCGCAATTGCCACACAAACGGCGGATGATGCCGATAGGCTGAAGCTTTTAGGCGCAACAAATATAAGCATTGACGGCAACCTAAAATACGATGCTAAAGCACCTGCCAGCCTATTAGCGCAAGGCGAGCGTTTACGCGCCAGTTTTGGTGAAAAGCGTTTTGTATTGGTATGCGCTAGCACGCGCGAGGGCGAAGAGGCTTTGCTACTGCCCGCTTTAAAAGCGCTAGCCGTAACGCAGCCGCAATTGCTGGTGTTGCTAGTGCCGCGCCACCCGCAACGCTTTGCGGAGGTTGCCAATTTACTGCAAAGCCAACATATAAAATTTGTTTACCGCAGCGATTTGCTGCAAGGCACGCAGATTTGCCAAACTTTAGGCAGCCATGTGCAATTTGTGTTGGGCAACAGCATGGGCGAGCTATTTACGTACTACGCAGCCAGTGACATCGCTTTTGTAGGTGGTAGTTTATTGCCGCTGGGCGGGCAAAATTTAATTGAGCCACTTAGCCTGCAAAAGCCCGTGTTAATTGGCCCACACACGTTTAATTTTGCCGATGCCAGCGCCCGTGCCAAGCAACTTGGCGCTGCGATTGAAGTGAGCTCTGTCAATGAGTTGGCTGAAAAAATAGAAATATTGATGCAAAATCAACAGCAGCGCGACAACATGGCAAAAGCAGCAACAGCTTTTAACAATAGTGTTGGCGGCGCAACGCCGCGAATGATGCATTTAATTAGCCATTATTTATAGTTAAAAGCATGAAAACTAAGCCTTGCACGTTATGCGCCCAGCCTGTCAATTTGGCTTACCGCGTAAAATTAACTGATGGTAAATTGTGGCAATTTGTTTGCAAAAATTGCATTGCCACTGCGCAAACTTTGCCGCATTATCAATATGGCGGGACCTGGAATGGCAGAAGACATTGAACGGTAAACGGCATTGAATGGCAAAAGACATGGGATAAATAGTTACATAACATCAAGCACTTTTGCATAAACCAGCTCGCACGCGCCAGCGCCAGTATCGGTGAGGCTTAGCGAGCTACGCCAATGCCAGCCATCTTGCGCTTTTGCCTCTACCAAATAGCCATTTAGCTTGATTTTTTGGCCAGCCCGAACTGATTTTAACTTTTTTTCTATCGCGCTATCTGCAGGAATAATGTGCATATTGGCGCTATTGGTTTCAATGTCGCGTCGCGGAATGGGAAACGCATCGACATGCCAATAATAAAAACGATTGCTTTGCGTAATGTCAATTTTGCTCAGCACCGCTTCATCTGACATTGGCCCCCAACCCAGCACTAAGTCAACAGGTGCTAAATCGGCGGCGCGTCCAAAAGAATAATGCTCGGTTGATAACACGCGTGCTTCTATATCGAATGATTGTAGCGGCGTAATGTTGTAGCCATTGAGCATTAAGTTGGCTTCGCTAGTTGGGCTCTGCTCTGGCTGCGCGCTAGCAATGGCGCCATTTCCATGCATAACTGGGCGATGTGAAAAGTGCTGATAAGCACCGTAACCCAACATTGCTATCAATATAATCAGCTTCCAATTCATGTTAATGCGTTATTTTATTTAAAGGCTATCTAATTAATTTAGAAATTGCCCTAAACGCCTCGTGATTGGCGTTGGCTAGCCATTCAAACACTAGCGATTCTGTATTGGTAATAATACAGCCAGCATCGCGTAGCCTAGCAACAGCATTGGTTTTGTTTGTGGAATTACGCGAAACAATCGCGTCTTCCACCACAAACACTTGCTTATGAGCATTTAATAAACCTAGCGCGGTTTGCAGAACACAAATGTGTGCTTCCATGCCTGCAAGCACGATCTGAGGTTTGTCGCTGTATAAATGCTGCTTAAAAGTAGGTTCAGCGCAGGCGGAAAACGCAGTTTTAGCGATTGGTTTTGTGTTGGTGAAATATTGTTTTAACTCGGGCAGAGTGTCGCCTAATCCTTGCGGATATTGCTCGGTAACGATAGTGGGCACTTGCACCAAATTGGCGGCTTGTAGCAATATTGCGCAATTTTTTGTAACGGCTTGCATGGCGACCAAATCCATCACTGGCGCGAGCTTTACTTGCATATCAATTAGCACAAGCTGACTTTGTGTAGCCTGCAAAAGCAGCTTAGTTAGCATTGCCAGAGCTTACCAATTGCTGATTAATATCTTGCAAATCGGCCTCTGCAACCAAGCCAGATGCGGCTTTTAGGCGAATAATATTCACCAAATAATTATAGCGCGCTTGCAGCAAATCGCGCTTAGCCGAGAATAATTGCTGCTGCGCATTCAGTACATCGACACTGGTGCGCACGCCTACTTCATAACCTAGTTTAGTAGAATCTAACTGACTTTGCGAGCTAGTGAGCGCTTGCTCTAGCGCCTTTACCTGGGCAATCGTGGTACCTAAATTTAAGTAGGCACGCTGCGTTTCTAAATCCGTATTGCGGCGTGCAATATCGACATCGTCGAGTGCCTTTTGTTTGTTTAACACAGCTTGGCGCGCTTTTGAAGTAATCGCGCCACCTGCGTAAAGTGGAATCTGCAACTGCAAACCAATGGTGGCACTTTTAAGATCGTTGCCCGTGCTAAATACCGAAGGGCTACCATTTGAGTAACTATCCCCCACGCTGGCTACCGCATCCAATGTAGGTAAATGGCCCGCATTGGCGCGTTCAACCTCTTGCTCGGCCAGCTTTAAAGCATCTTGTTGAATTTGGATATTCAAATTGTTTTGCAGGCCAACTTGTTGCCAATTTTGCATATTTTGGCTTAATTGTGTGACTTGTATATCAGGCTTTACAGTCGCTAATTTCGTTGGTAACTCACCAGTAATCGCTTCTACGCTACGCTTGGCAATCTCAAACTCATTCACCGCTGCAATTTCTTGCGCAATGATTAAATCGTAGCGCGCTTGCGCTTCGTTGACATCGGTAATGGTAGCCGTGCCAACCTCAAACGTGGCTTTGGCTTGATCTAATTGGCTTAAAATAGCGGCTTTTTGCGCGTTAATCAGCGCAATTTTATCTTGCGCAATTAGCACCTCAAAATAGGCCTGCGTGGTGCGTAAAATAAGCTCTTGCTGACTTAAATGGTATTGCTTGTCGGCCAAGCTCACTTGCGTTGCGGCTTGATCCATCTCCACTAAATTTTGTTTGCGATAAATCGGCTGACGCGCCTCAATAGTGGCTTTAAGATTTTCGAAATTTGTACTGCCAGGGGGCGGCGTTCCACTTAAGTAGCGAATATGCGATTGCGTAGTGCTGGCATCAGCGCTAAAGTTAACAGTAGGACGGTAGAGTGCCTTACCTTGCTCGATGATTTCTTGCGCGGCCTTGTTGGCGCTTAATGCCGATGCCAAGGTTGGGTCGTGCGCCAAGGCTTGGTGATAAATATCAATTAGCGATTGTGCTTTTTCATCAGCCAAAGTGATGTTTGACGAGGCTAATGTTGGCAACAAAAATAACAGTGAGACGGCGAATTTTAGCGTCATATTAAAAAGTGAATTGCTGCGCTTGCGGCGCGTTAATTAAGGCTGGTATACAGGTTTCAAACAGTACGTCTTCTTTAAATCCAGTTTCAGAAACACGCTGAATTAAAGTAGCGCGCATCGCAGGCACCTCACCCAACACAATAAACATTAATCCACCAATATTAAGCTGCTGACGCACGCCAATTGGCTCAACTGGCGACGACGCAGTATAGACAATCGTATCAAACTGTTGATTTACTAAGTTTAGTTTTGATAGGTTTACTGTAGCATCTGCCACTTGCAGCGTCACATTATGGATGTTGTTGTCAGCCAATTTTTTAGCGGCTTGCGCGCTTAAGTCGGCGCTTATTTCAAGTGAAACCACATGCTTCGCTAAGCTTGCCAGCAAGGCTGTAAAGTAGCCACTGCCCGTGCCAATATGCAGCACTGTTTGATGATTTTGCAAACTTAGCGCTTGCAAAATACGGCCTTCTAGCTTGGGGCTTAGCATGGTTTGCAGCTCACCATTTAAACCTTGTCCTAATGGAATTTCAATATCAGCAAATGCTAAACCTTTGTAGTCTGCAGGTACAAAATCTTCACGCGGTAAGTCATTTAGCAATTGCAATACGGTTGGGTTTAACACCTCCCAAGTGCGAATTTGCTGTTCGATCATGTTAAACCTTGCTACGCGCATATTAAAACGCGCCGCTTCTTGTGATGTGTTATTTTGTGCAGCTTCACTCATATTAAAACTTTCATTTATTTAATCTAAATTATAACTTGTTTGCTTGATTAATCAGGCACTTTTACTCTAAACCAAGCGGCATACAAAGCGGGTAAAAACAGCACCGTGAGCAGAGTTGCCACTGCCAAGCCGCCCATAATGGCCACCGCCATTGGGCCAAAAAACACGCTACGAGTAAGTGGTATCATCGCCAAAATCGCGGCGGCGGCGGTCAACACAATCGGCCTAAATCGTCTAATGGTCGATTCTACTACCGCTTGCCAAGGGGCTAATCCGCTCGCTCTATCTTGATCAATTTGATCCACCAGAATCACCGAGTTGCGCATAATCATGCCCGATAGCGCAATCGTACCCAGCATGGCCACAAAGCCAAACGGCTTATCAAATACTAACAGCGCAATTGTGACCCCAATTAAGCCCAAAGGTGCGGTTAGTAACACCAAAAATACACGCGAAAAACTTTTTAGCTGCAAAATAAGTAGTGTGAGTACCACCACCAAAAACAAGGGTGCGCCTTTGGCAACCGATGCACTGCCTTTGGCTGATTCCTCCACCGCACCACCTGTCTCAATGGCAACACCCAGCGGCAAATTGGCTTTAATTTCAGCCAATTTTTCTTCGATTTGTGCAGAAACAACTGGGGCTTGTAGGCCACCGCGCAAATGTGCACGTACGATAATGGATGGCTCGCGGTTGCGCCGCCAAATCACGCCTTCCTCAAACTCGCTACTAATGGTGGCGATTTGCGATAGCGGCACGCCGCCGCCCGCCAGCGTATTAATCATCAAATTAGGCAAGCGCGATAATTTTGTTCGCTCAATTTCTGCCCCGCGCACCACTAAATCAATACGTTCTGTGCCTTCTCTAAACTCACTCACATATAGCTCACTCATTGCGCCATTGAGTATATTGGCCACCTCTACCGAGCTAACACCCAGCAAGCGCGCCTTGGCTTGGTCAATAGTCACTTTCATTACTTTGCTTGGCTCTTCCCAATTGAGCTGCACGTTGGTCAAGTTAGCATTCGCTCGCATCACATCGGCCACCTGGTGGGCAATAGTGCGTATACCAGCAATATCGCTGCCATTAACGCGAAATTGCACAGGAAAGCCCACTGGCGGGCCATTTTCAAGCCGCAATACCGAGGCGCGTAAGTTAGGAAAGTCGTTTTCAAATAGGGTTAATAAATCGCTACGCAATGCTTCGCGTGCGGCTAAGTCTTTACTTAATACGACAAATTGCGCAAAACCGCGATGTGCTAATTGAATATCTAAAGGTAAGTAAAAACGTGGGCTACCGTTACCCACATACACCACAAAGTTATCAATGCCTTTATGCTTTGCATTCCAAGCATTAAGCCAAGTTTCCAGTTTTTTCACCTCAGCATCTGTCGCGTGATAGGACGCACCTTCTGACAAACGCAAATCTACCATCAGCTCTAGCCGAGTAGAATCAGGGAAAAATTGCTGTTGCAATTGTCCAAAACCCACAATCGATAACACAAACATCGCCAAGGTAATCACAATGACCGTTTTGCGGTAGCGTACGCAAGTCGTTACCAAACGACGAAATGCGCTGTAAAACTGAGTATTATAAATATCATGATGATGATTCTCGTCTGCCGCTTCAGTGAAGCCTAGCTTGGCTTTTAGCCACAATAGGATTTTTGAAGGTTGTGGTTTGTGCGCGTAATCTGGCAATAAGTGATAACCCAAATACGGCACAACAACAACGGCTGCAAACCATGAAGTAATAAGTGCGATGGCTGAAACCTGAAAAATAGAGCGCGTATATTCGCCTGTAGAGCTAGCCGCTGTCGCAATCGGCAAAAAGCCTGCTACGGTTACCAGCGTGCCAGTCAGCATAGGCATGGCGGTTGAAGTATAAGCAAACGAGGCCGCTTTTGCCCTATCCCAGCCTTGCTCCATCTTAGATGACATCATTTCTACCGCAATAATCGCATCATCCACCAACAGGCCTAAAGCCAATATCAACGCACCTAGTGAGATTTTATGCAAACCAATGTCAAAATAATTCATCACCACAAAAGTGGCTGCCAACACAATGGGGATGGTAATCGCCACCACAATACCCGTACGCAAGCCTAATGACAGCAGGCTAACACCTAGTACAATCACCAAAGCTTCTATTAATGAATGCACAAAATCATTCACCGAATGCGCAACAATTTTTGGCTGCGAGGTCACGTTATCAAAGCTTAAACCGACAGGTAAGTTTTGTTGAATACGCACGATTTTTTTGTCTAGCGCATGCCCAAGTGCAATCACATCACCGCCCTGCTTCATGCTCACACCCAACAATAACGTTGCTTTGCCGTTATAGCGCACCGAATCATGCGACGGGTCTTCATAAGCCCTATAGACACGTGCTACATCACCTAATTTAAAATCTTGATTATTGGCACGCAAGCGCAGCTCGCGCAAGTCATCCAGCGTTTGATACCTGCCAGAAACTGCAATACGAATGCGCTCGCTGGGTGATTCAAACGTGCCGCCTTTTACCACGGTGTTTTGCGTTTGCAGCAAATTTATTAGTTGCGTCGCGCTAATGCCAATGGTGGACAGTTTTGCATTGGTCATTTCAATATAAACGCGCTGTTTTTGCTCGCCAAAAAACTCCACCTTGGCTACATCGGGCGTACTAAGTAGCTCGGCACGTATCACTTCGGCTTGTTGTTTAAGCGCAAAATTATCAAAACCATCGCCAGTTAGCGCATACATACTGCCGTACACATCGCTAAACTCGTCATTAAAGGTTAGGCTTTCTAATTGTTGCGGCAATGTGCTGCGAATATCACCAATTTTTTTACGTACTTCATACCAAATACTAGGGATTTCTTTTGAAAATGTATCATCTTTTATGATGATAAAAATCATCGATTCACCTGGCCGAGAGAAGCTATTGAGGTGATCTAAATGCGGCACTTCTTGCAGCTTTTTCTCTAGCTTATCGGTAACTTGCGTCGCGACCTCCTCAGCACTTGCGCCTGGCCAAGTGGCGTGTACCAGCATCACTTTAAAAGTAAATGGCGGGTCTTCTGATTGCCCAAGCTTGCTATAAGAAAACGCACCCGCAATCACAATCATCAACATTAGATAAAGCACTAATACTTGATTTTTTAGCGCCCACTCAGACAGATTAAAGCGCGATTTTTCTAATGGTTCATCGCTCATGGCGCAAGCTCAACTTTAGACACATCTTTTGGCACCATTTTTACAAGCACTTTTTGGCCTTTAATCAGAGTATGCACCCCAGCAACAGCAACCATTTCGCCAGCCTGTAAGCCCCGTGTAATGACTACACCATTCTCGGTATATTGGCCTGCGCTTACTTCACGTGGCTTAGCAATGCCCAAAGAACCCTGTTTAAGCACATCGACAACCCAAACGCTAGGTTTGCCATTTAACTGAGTAAGCGCACTGCTTGGTACAATAATCGCATCAGGTTCGTCTTGTGCAAAACGCACACCTGCTGTCATGCCCAATTTGAGATTCTCGTCTGCACCCTCCACTGCAACGCGCACATCAAAGGCGCGAGTGGCAGAGCTGGCGGCTGGTGCAATTTCGCGCACTTTTCCGTTATATGTTTTTTCTGGGTTTATAGAAAACTGGCCTGCCCAAAGCTTCACGGTAACTAAATCGCCCACTTTCAAGCCCGCCATGCGAGATTCGGGCACTGCCACCAGCACCTCAATTTGGCTTGTGTCCATAATTTGTGCAATCATTTCGCCCGCATCCACCACTTGGCCAGGTTCTGCGCGAATATGTGTCACCACGCCGTCTCGATCAGCTACCAGCGCGGTATAGTGCGATTGATTACCTGAAACCGCTGCTTGCGCTTTGGCTTGATTAACACGCGCATCAGCTGTTTTAAGCTCTGCTTCATATTTATCTAATGCTGATTGCGAAATAAATTTTTTATCCACCAATTGCCGTTGCCGTGCCACATCTGATTGTGCCAACGCGCGGCTCGCCTCGGCGGCACGCACATCGGCTTGCGATACGGCCACGCCTAAGTTGAGGTCTGATGCATCTAGCCGAGCAAGTACTTGGCCTTTTTTAACAGTGCTGCCCACATCCACTTTGCGCTCAATTATTTTGCCTTTTATTCTAAACCCTATATTGGATTCATAGCGTGACTTTATCTCACCTACCAGCACCATTGCGTTATTAGCTGCTGTTTTGCCTACAATAGCCACTAATGCTGGGCGCGGTGGCGGTTCCACTGGTTTTTCGCAAGCTGAAACCAAAAGTCCTAATAAACTAATGATGACTATTTTTTTCATTACCAAACTTTCCGTTTTAATTGATTCACGTAATTAATTTTAAGTTAATCTTTTAAAAGACCATGTGTAATCATTTGCTGCATTAAATCTAAGCGCGCTGCAATATCGACCCAGTTCACCCATTTATCTTGCGCCATGGTTATTTGTAGCGAACATACACCATGAATGCCTGCCCAAATCGTTTGGGCGATTAAATCAACATCGTGTAATTCTGGTCTAAAATAGCCTGCATCATGTACCTCTTTAACCACGCTTTGTAGCTGAAAGTATGCGTCTTGCTCAGCATTATTTTGCTTCAAACTCAATAACGCTGGGTCAATTGGCGGATGCTCAGTCATAAACATCAAACGGTAATGATTGGGGTGCGATAACGCAAATGCAGCATAGCCACTGCCCAGCGCATGCATGCGCTCTACTGGGTGCGGTATTTGCAAAATGGCTTTTAAACTGGATGCCAAGGCTAAAAAATCGGTATCGCATATCGCACGAATGAGGGATTCTTTGTCTTCAAAATGGTGATAAATACTGGTGGCAGAATAGTCAATACGCTTAGCAATTTCGCGCATGGTCACTGCCTCTACCCCGCGCGACACAAATAGCTCGCGGGCAGCGTCAATAATTAAAGTGCGAAGGTGTTGACGTTCTATTTCAGTTTTTGGTTTTGGCGGCATTGCAATCAAACACATAATTTAACAATGTTAATTTAACACTGTTAAGTAAATTTTGTCAATGCTGTTTAATGAGGGCTTTGTGAAATACTTAACGGGAAATTAGAGAAAAGAAGATGACTAGTTTGGCGAATTACTTTTTTGCAATCACGAGCAAACCCACCACAATCAATAGCGCGCCTAGCGCAGTTTGCAAGGTAACGGCTTCTT
Source organism: Methylotenera sp. (assembly GCA_025351225.1). GTDB lineage: Bacteria > Pseudomonadota > Gammaproteobacteria > Burkholderiales > Methylophilaceae > Methylotenera_A. Next base: position 13,154 of record JANXWL010000118.1, read on the forward strand.
TAAGCAGCCACCAAGCCAGCAAAATGGCGATGACCACACTACCTTTATCAATCAAGGCAACAGTTGCAACATCACCCATTTTTAACGCTTTGTAGTAAAAAATCCAAGAGCCCGCTGTAGTGATGCCCGATAGGCCTAGCCAAATGTAATTGACTTTTTGCAGCGATTTAATTTCAGCAGGCTCTACTGCCATGGCCGCAAATACCAGCACAAAAGCGCATACAAACAGGGTGCGAACAGTTAGACCTAATTCAGACGAAATGCCTGCCAAACCTTGCTTAGCAACTACCGAAGTGAAGCCCGCAAATCCAGCGGAAATAATTGCATAGATAACCCAGCGCTCCATCACTTCCCTTGGTTTTGATTAGCCGCTTGAGTTTGCGCCAGAATGAGCTGTTTAGCTTCATCTAACTTCAGCTCTAGGGCTTGAATGCGCTCATCTACACTTTGAATGGCGAACTCGGCACGCACGTTTACTTCATGATCAATCTCTGCGTCAAGCCTATCACGCGCACTTTGGCGATTTTGCGACATCATAATAATTGGGGCTTGTACCGCAGCTAGCATAGAGAGTATTAAGTTAAGAAAAACATATGGGTAAGGGTCAAATGCTTGTTTGCGTGGGCCAAGCACCTCAGTATTTAAAAATGCCCACAACAATAACCCTAGTAGAAATAGAATGATAAAAGACCAAGAACCGGCTACCTTAGCAACGCCATCTGCCGCAAACTGGCCAAAAGACCGTGTATCAACGTATTCTTGATTGACATCACGCACACTCTCTAAGCTCTGCAACATCTCAGCAATTTCTTCGCGATCAGCCTTTGAAAGCTCTTTCCAGTCTTTTTCGGAAAGTTTTTTAACAGTTTTTACTGATGATTTTGTCATAATTGATAAACCTTAATTACTACTTTAAAGCTAACTTAATTTGTAGCTAAAGGGGGTGATATCGAACGATAACTAGAGGTATAAAACCGCAGGGAAAACTGTAAGGGCAAACACAAATACCAGCCATTCCATGTTCCAACGCTCAAGATGCCCTGTGAAATGCAAGGTGAGTACCGCAATTGCCAGCGCATAATAAATTGCAATAAGTACCATAAAATACACCTAAATTAAGTTTTTCTGAGTAAGTGTATTTATAACATTTTTTAGCAAAAATACCTAAATTTTAAGATTATCTTGTGCTAACTTTTCAGCGCAATCGCAGCAAATTCTTGCTAATGCAATCGTTTTCGCGTACATTCTATGTATTGCTAGGGGTCTGAAATCATTTAGTTTTCTAATTAATTTCAGTGAGAATCACCCTTTGAACCTGATGCGGGTAATGCCGCCGTAGGAAAGCAGTCGTATCGCTTTCCTAAAACTAACACGTAAGCAAAGCACAGTTCTGCGCTTCTTACGTTTTGCCTTAAGGAATACGTTATGAACGCGATTGATAAAAATATCCCCAAATTTGTTGGCGATACCGCCGAAATTGACCCCGCAACCAAGCTACCTTTTGCTAATTCACGCAAAGTATATATTCAAGGCTCACGCCCTGATATTCAAGTACCTTTTCGCGAAATTAGCTTAAGTGATACGCCGTCACAATTTGGCGCAGAAAAAAATCCGCCTGTAATGGTGTATGACACCAGCGGCGTTTATACCGACCCAACTGTTAATGTAGATATTCGCAACGGCTTGCCCGCAATGCGTGCAGGTTGGATTATGGAACGTGGCGATGTGGAACAGCTAGATGGTCCAAGCTCAGAGTTTGGTCATCAACGTCTTGTAGACCCAGAATTAGCAGAAATGCGCTTTAACTTGCACCGCAAACCATTACGTGCAAAAGCAGGCCAAAACGTCAGCCAAATGCACTATGCTCGTAAAGGCATCATTACGCCTGAAATGGAATATATTGCCATTCGCGAAAATCAACGCCGTGAGGGCATGAGCGAGCTGCTACTTAAACAGCATGAAGGTCAAAATTTTGGCGCGAGCATTCCTAAAGTCATTACTGCAGAATTTGTGCGTAGCGAAGTAGCGCTGGGCCGTGCGATTATTCCTGTGAATATTAACCACCCAGAAATCGAGCCGATGATTATTGGCCGTAACTTCTTGGTGAAGATTAACGCTAACATTGGTAACTCTGCGCTAGGCTCTTCAATTTCGGAAGAGGTTGAAAAAATGGTATGGGGCACCCGTTGGGGTGGCGATACGGTGATGGATTTATCGACTGGTAAAAACATTCACGAAACCCGTGAATGGATCATCCGCAACAGCCCAGTGCCAATTGGTACCGTACCTATCTACCAAGCTTTAGAAAAAGTAAACGGCAAGGCTGAAGATTTAACTTGGGAAATCTTCCGTGACACATTGATCGAGCAAGCAGAGCAAGGCGTGGACTACTTCACTATCCATGCTGGTGTACGTTTGGCTTACATCCCAATGACTGCAAAACGCATGACAGGTATTGTGTCGCGGGGCGGTTCTATTATGGCGAAATGGTGCTTGGCGCATCATAAAGAATCTTTCTTGTATGAGCATTTTGAAGACATTTGCGACATCATGAAGCAATACGACGTTGCCTTTAGTTTGGGCGATGGCTTACGCCCAGGCTCGATTTACGATGCCAACGACGAAGCGCAATTTGCTGAATTAAAAACACTGGGCGAGCTCACGCAAATTGCTTGGAAGCACGATGTACAATGTATGATTGAAGGCCCAGGCCACGTGCCGATGCATTTAATTAAAGA
>JANXWL010000133.1 GCA_025351225.1 Methylotenera sp.
CGCTAGACGATAAAGCTGTGCCTATGCAGCCGCTGCTAATCCCAGTAAGTTTTAATGCAGATAGATTAGAAGTTGCTACTGTGCAAGAGGCGCTTGCAACAAATGATAGTAGCCTGCAACAGTTAGGGTTTGATATCGCCATTCTCTCACCCACCACGCTTGCGGTACGCGCCGTGCCCACCATGTTACAAAATGCAGATACCGTACAATTAGCCAGAGATGTACTAAAAGATTTACGCGAGTACGGCGCTTCACGTGCGCTTACCGAGCGTAGAAACGAGCTGCTTGGCACCATGGCTTGCCACGCGGCTGTTAGAGCCAATCGTAATTTAACAGTGCAGGAAATGAACGCGCTACTGCGTGATATGGAAGCCACAGAGCGCAGCGGCATGTGCAACCACGGCCGCCCAACTTGGTTTCAGGTCAGTATGAGTGACTTGGATAAGATGTTTTTGAGAGGAAAATGATGGCAGATAAAAGCACACTTGATTATGTGATTGCTATAGGTAGCATTTCAACACCAATACTTATATTGATATTAACAGCTATAGGGTGGAAGCTAAAAGCTAGCACTGAGAGAAGGCTAGAGTTAGAAAATAAACTCCGAGATGACCGCATTAAAGTTTATAACCAAATTCTTGAACCTTTCATAATCATTTTAATGAGTGATGCAGCTTGGCAGGTAGATAAAAAATATAAAAATGTAGATAAAATTGCTTTTGCAACATCAAAAATGCTGTCTTTAGAATATCGGGAGTCTAGTTTTAGATTGGCTTTAATGGCTCCAGACCCTCTTGTAGAGTCTTATAATAATTTGATGCAACATTTTTTCAATTCAGCCGACAGCAAGGAGCCTAGTAGTATTAATGGATATACGGTGATGGTTAAATTACTGGGGAACTTTTTAATCGAGATAAGGAAAAGTATGGGTAATGAAAGTACAAAGTTAAATCACTGGGATATGTGTGAGTTTTGGTTGACTGATGCTAGGAAGTTGAAAGAAGGTACTTTGGTAATTAAGGATTAAGAATTTTACAGCCTGCAATTTTTGTTATGGGCCCAACCGCTAGTGGCAAGACTGGTGCGGCGGTTCATTTGCATTCAAAGCTTCCCATTGAAATTATCAGCGTTGACTCTGCATTGGTATTTAAAGACATGAATATCGGCACCGCCAAGCCAGATTCAGCAACGCTGGCAAGCGCACCGCATCATTTGATTGATATGATTCCGCCTACGGAGGCCTATTCTGCGGCGAACTTTCGTAGCGATGCATTGCGCTTGATGGCAGAGATTACTGCGCGCGGCAAAATTCCCTTATTGATAGGCGGCACCATGTTGTATTTTAAGGCGCTAGAAGGCGGCTTAAGCGGCTTGCCAGAGGCGAACCAAGGCGTACGTGCCAAGTTAGACGCAGAAGCTGCACAAATAGGCTGGCCAGCCATGCATAGCAAGCTTGCGAACATCGACCCAGAAACCGCCGCGCGCTTAATGCCAAACGATATGCAGCGCATACAACGTGCGTTGGAGGTGTATGAAATCACAGGCGAAACCATGTCTAGCTTATTTGCTAAACAAACCAGCGAAGCACTACCTTATAAAGTGTTAAAAATCGCGTTGGTGCCAAGTGACCGTAAAGTGCTGCACGCGCGGATTGAAGCGCGCTTTGAGCAGATGTTACAAGCTGGTTTTGTGGATGAAGTTAGAGCGTTGCAAGTCAAATATCCTGAATTAACAGCCGATTCAACTTCAATGCGCTGTGTGGGCTATCGTCAGGCTTTAGAGTATCTGGCAGGCGATTATGATGTGGCAGAATTACGTGATAGAGGCATTTTTGCTACGCGCCAGCTGGCAAAACGCCAACTCACATGGTTGAGAGGTATGGATGATATTTTGGAGTTAGATTGTCTAAATCCACAACTGAATGAATTGGTATTTAATGAAATAAATCAATTTATTAGAGAGTAAACCTAATAAATTAATTTAAGTTCAAGAGATCATGTTTTGAATCCGTTTTGCCGCTTCAGCACATTCATCTATACTCGCCACCAATGCAAGCCTAATAAAACCTGCACCTGGATTTATTCCATTGGCGTCACGCGCCAACAAGCTCCCTGGAAGCACGGTAATATTTAAATCGCGATACAGTTTTACCGCAAAATTAGTGTCATTTCCCATAGTTTTTGCCCAAAGATAAAATGCCGCATCGGGCATTTCTACTTGTAACGCGCTGCTTAGCATCGGCGTGACGTTATTAAATTTTTCTGCGTAAAGCCTGCGATTTTCAATCACATGATTTTCATCATTCCAAGCCGCGATACTGGCCATTTGCACAGCTGGGCTCATTGCTGAACCATGGTAGGTGCGGTAGAGCAGAAATTTAGCGATTAAATCAGGGTCGCCTGCTACAAAGCCAGAACGCATGCCTGGCACATTAGAGCGTTTTGACAGGGAGCTGAAAATGATTAAGTTTTTATAACTGCGACCCAGTAAATGCGCGGCTTGTAGCGCGCCTAGCGGTGGCATTGTTTCGTCAAAATAGATTTCTGAGTAGCATTCATCTGCGGCAATGATAAAGTTATACTGGTCTGATAATGCAAATATGTCTTTCCACTGCGCTAAGGTCATTACCTTGCCAGATGGGTTGCCTGGGCTGCATACATAGACCAATTGCGTGCGTTTTAATACGTCCACTGGTACGCTGGCAAAATCCATCGCATGGTTATTTTCAACGGTGGTATTTAAAAAATAAGGCTGCGCACCAGCCAAAAACGCTGCGCCTTCGTAAATTTGGTAAAACGGATTCGGCGAAATGACAATTGGGCTTGGTTTTGAGCGATCAATTACTACCTGTGCTACAGCAAATAATGCCTCGCGGCTACCAATCACAGGTAAAATCTCGGTTTCAGGGTTGAGCAGTGGAATGCTGTAGCGGCGGGTTGCCCAGTTGGCAATTGCTTCGCGTAGCGCGGTTACACCCAATGTTGTCGGGTAAGTAGCTAAACCACTTAAGTTCTGCGTTAGTGCGTCTTTAATCAGCTGTGGCGTGGCATGTTTGGGCTCGCCAATAGAAAGATTAATGTTGTTATACGCTGGGTTTGGTGTGATGCCTGCAAATAAATCACGCAGGCGTTGAAACGGGTAGGGCTGCAACAAATTAAGGTTTGGATTCATAGGCGTTATTATAATTTAGGATATTGTGTGAGCACGCAAAATAAGCAAAATAAAAATAAGCAAAATCAAAATACGTTAGCGATTCTTGGTTTGCTGTTTGGCGCGACTAGCTGGGGCGTGATTTGGTATCCGTATCGCTTAATGAGCGAGGCAGGCGTATCGGGTGTAGCGGCCAGCTTTTATACCTATAGCATTGCGGTTTTGATGGGTGTTTTACTGTTTGCCAAGCATTGGCGCGGCCTATTTAACTTGCCTAAAAGCATAGTTATACTCAGCTTAATTGCAGGCTGGTCTAACTTAGGCTATGTGATGGCGGTGGTGCATGGCGAGGTAATGCGCGTGATGCTGCTATTTTATTTATCGCCACTATGGACACTGATTTTAGCGCATTTTTGGTTAAAAGAGCCGATTAGCCGCGCAGGCGTATTTGCCATTGCGTTATCGTTAATTGGTGCGTTTATTATGTTGTGGCAGCCTAACTCTTGGCCGTTTCCACATAGTACATCCGATTGGCTGGCGATTTCTGCAGGGCTTTGTTTTGCGCTAACCAACGTGATTACGCGCAAATCGCATCACTTAAGTTTGCGCGCTAAATCGCTAGCAGTATGGCTGGGTGTAGTGATTACAGCATTGATTTGTAAACCTTTTGTGCAGCCTATAATCGGCGAGCAATTTCCTGGCTTAAGTTTTTTTAGCCTTACGCAATGGTTAGTGATGAGCTTGGTTGCTGTGTTGCTGGTTGCGGTGACCTTGGCGGTGCAATATAGCGTAACGCAAATGAGTGCCACGCGCGCCTCGGTGATTTTTTTGTTTGAGTTGGTAGTGGCCGCATTTGCCTCGTATTACTTAGCGCACGAGGCAATGACTTGGAACGAATGGCTGGGTGGTGGCTTAATTATTGCCGCTGCCTTAATTGCATCACTTAATCACCAAGCCGATTAGCCGCCAAATCCGCCTGCTTGGCCTTCAGCCGCAAAACGTATTTTTAGAGATAAATCGTTGCGCGAATCGGCATTGGCTAGTGCTTCTTCTTCATTAATTTTGCCATTGGCAAATAATTTAAATAAGGCTTGGTCAAAGGTATTCATACCAATATCGTTGTTGTCGGCCATGATTTCTTTCATCTCGCCCAATTTTTGTTTCTGAATGAGTTCAGCAACATAAGGCGTATTAATCAATACTTCAACTGCAGCCACACGTTTTTGTACTTTGCCAGGGATTAAGCGTTGCGAAACTATACCAACTAAATTAAGTGAAACGCCAAGCAGCAAGCCATGTTTGGCGTCAGTTGGGAAGAATGAAAGTATGCGCTCCAGTGCTTGGTTGGCATTGTTAGCATGCAGGGTGGCCAAGCATAAATGGCCTGTTTCGGCATAGGTAAGTGCTTGTTGCATGCCGTTCATATCGCGCACTTCGCCAATTAAAATCACGTCTGGTGCTTGGCGCATAGCATTTTTAAGCGCGTTTTCAAAACTCAAAGTATCAATGCCTACTTCGCGTTGATCGACGACCGATTTTTTATGCTGGTACACAAACTCAATTGGGTCTTCAATCGTGACAATATGACCACTTTCATTGGTGTTGCGGTAATCAATCATCGAGGCTAGCGTGGTTGATTTACCAGAGCCTGTTGAGCCAACCACTAGCACCAGCCCACGTTTACGCATAATAAGCTCACGCAAAATCATGGGTAAACCCAAGCTTTCAAAATCAGGTATATCGGTTTTAATGTGGCGAATGACCATACCCACTTCGCCGCGTTGCTTAAAAATATTCACGCGAAAACGGCCAATATCTTTGCGGCCAATGGCAAAATTGCACTCTAAAGTTGATTCAAACTCGGCTGTTTGTGCAGGGCTCATAATCGCATAAGCGATTTCTTTGACCATGCCAGGTGTCATTTTTTGCGCATTGACTGGCATGGTTTCACCATCAACATCCATGTGAATCGCTGCACCTGTGCTAAAAAATAGGTCAGAGCCGCCTTTTTCAGTCATAAATTTAAGCACGGGGGTAATATCGATTGCTGCCATGGTGTTTCCTGTTATTGGGATTATTTTTACTGTATCACTTTTACTTTATCATAAGGCTTGTGTTTCAGATAGCCTGTTGTTTCCAAATGTGACGGTATTGCTGCTCTAAATCGCAGGCAAATTGTGCCGCATCAAATAGTTGGCTAACATCTAGTTTCTGTTTAATTAGCGTTAATTTTTCTGCATTTTGTGCTAACTCGAGTGCTTTTTGTTCATACTCATGCAAAGAGTGCATGATCAGCTCTGGCAGATTAGCTCGCTCTAGCAAGCTTGCAGCTACGCGGCTGGCAAAGGTATCACCTATGCAAGTAAGCACGGGTAAGCACATAAAAAGTGCGTCGCTGGCAGTGGTGTGGGCATTGTAGGGCAGGGTGTCTAAAAATAAGTCGGCATGCGCGTGGCGCGCTATATGGTTTTCTATGGATGTGCGCGGTGCAAAAATTAATCTATTGTTATCGACCCCAGCGTTTTTCGCAGCCATTTGTAAATTGGTGCTTGCCCACTGGTTGCAATCGAGCAGCCACAGCACGCTGTTGGGCGTTTGTTTGAGTATGCGCATCCATACTGCAAATACTTCAGCGGTGATTTTAAAGCTTTGGTTAAAACAACAAAATACAAAAGCGTTTTCGGGCAAATGATGTGAGGTTTTAGCGCTACTTTCACCAATGGGTCGTTGGCTATTATTGGGCTGATAACAGGGTAAATACAAGACTTTTTCGCTAAAGTCTGCCGTATTTGGTGCGATTGTTTTATCAGCAATAATGTAATCAAACAGCGGCTTACCAGCGAGCTCGTCTTTTATTTCACCCATGCTGCCAGGAAAGCCTAGCCAATTCACACTAATTGGCGCAGGCTTAAGCACCACAAGGCCTGTGCGGCTATTTTGCGTGTAGCCGGTTAAATCGACCAAAATATCGATATTATCTTGAGCAATTTTTGTTGCCGCATTGGCATCATTCATTAAAGTAATATCATTAAAATGATCAAATGCCTTCTCAAGCCGCTTGCGTGCAAGGGTTTTGTCGTTAGCACCATAAGAGTAGGCGAAGGTTTCAAACTGCGTTTTATCGTGATTTTCGATCAGCTCGGTGATTAAAAATGCCAGCGGATGCAGCCTGAAATCGGCTGATAAGTAGCCAATTTTTAGTTTGGTTTTAGCCGTTTTTTTATGCTGAAAGTTAAGTTTTTTTCTTAAATCAAGCAAATGCGAAAACGCAGTATTAGCATAATTGCTTGCGCATTTTTTTTGCTCAAGCATAGTGGTGTTAGGCATGGCTACAAACGCAAAAGGCGAAACTTGCGCGCTTGATTTTGTATTTACTAGGTCGCATAACTGTTTGATTTGTTTTTCTAACGTGATTGATTGATTGCCAACCCAATCGCAAATATGCTGCCTTTGATGCACCAAGTGCGCGAGTGCATGATGCAAGTTTGGATTTAGTTGTAATGCGGTTTCGTAACATAAAATGGCTTTATCTAGCTGGCCTAACTCACGCAAAATATTGCCTAAATTGTTGTGCACATCAGCATCATTTGGGTCTAGTTTGATGGATTGTTTAAAGCTTGCAGCGGCTTTTTGTATTTGACCAAGCTCGCGTTGTGCGTTGCCTAAGTTGTACCAAAAAATAGCGTTATTGGGCAAGTATGTTATTGCTTCTGCAAAACTGGCTTCGGCTTGTATAAAGTAGCCATTTTGGTGTGCAAGGTTTCCCAGTGATTGCAGCGCAAAACATAGCGCATTAATGGCCGACATATTATTTTTAAGCAGGCGTACAATGCGCCTGAAATAGCCTGCAGCCTCTTCAAAACGCCCCAATTCTATGCACAAATTGCCGCACATAATTTGTGCGTCTAAATCTTTTGGGTTGTGCAGTAAAGCTTGCTGGTAATGTTTTAGCGCGGTTTCGGTTTCGATATTTTGCATGGCGCAATTTTAAACCAAATAGTCTTTTAAACTAAGTATAAAGCGAAGCTGCCAATTGCTTTAAACCCAATTTGCGCAACAAAAAGCGGCTGGGGTTCATACTGCTGGCGAGTTTTACATCTAACGGTAGCGGCGTTTTTGTGATTAAACTGGCCACAAGCTCGCCGCACATTGGTGCGGTAATCATACCCTTTGAGCCGTGACCCGCATTGACAAACAAGCCTTGCAACCAAGGCAAATCGGCAGGATTCGCATTGTAGCGTAGTGGGTGTACGCGCAGCTTTTCTTCATCAATTAACTGCCCTGCAAGCGGCATGTAATCAAGCGTTTGGCTGCGCCAGGCAACACGTGCTTGAGTATCTTTTTGCTTAATAGATGCAACAATTTCAGGTGAAATATCGTGTAAGGCGACCAAGTTTTGCTGACTATCTTGGGCTGAAACATCTACATTCATATCGTTTGGCGCATAACTTGTGCCAAATGAATGGTAGCCATCTACAGCAGGGCTTAAAAAGTGGTCGCTACACACAATGGTTTTTAATGCTCGACTACTTGCATTTTCGGCAAAAAAATTCACCTGCCCGCGAACTGGCGTGATGGCGGCACTTTTACAAAAACCAAATTGTTTAATTTCGTTTGCATTGCAAATCACAATATTTTCTGCATCTATTACGTCATCTTTAAGCTGTATTTGCCAGCCATTTTGGTGAGGCATAATAGCCAAAACCTGCTGCGCAGTTTGCACTTTAATTAATGGATGGCTACATAATGCTGTGCATAATAATCGCGGATTTACCCAGCCAGCTTGCGGTAAAAAAATACCTTCCATTTTTAGCGTAATACCCGCTATTTCGCTGGCTTCTACGCTATTTACAAACCTAAAAAAATGATAATTTTTATACCAATACTCTTCTTGTCTAAGAGCATCTTGTTTAGCGCTTTCAGCATCATTATGCGCTAATTGAATTTGCCCGCAGGCGTTAAAAAATTGCGAATGATTGGATAAACTATGCAATAAACGTAACGTAAAATCAAAGCTATGGCCAGCGAGCAGACTTTGTAAGCTAGCTTTAAAACTCAGTTTTGGGTAAAGCATTGCGAGCGGATTGCCTGATGCTTCTTGGGCTATGTTCTCGTGCCGTTCAACTAATGTTACAGCAATACCACGCTGCGCCAGTGCATACGCTGTGCTACAGCCCGCAATGCCAGCCCCTATTACAATAGCGCTAGTCAAGTGGTTTGCCTAAAGAAAAATTATCGGTAAAACAGCCATGCAGCATTTCACGTTTTTTGCCGAAGCCAGCGCGTTTACTCACCTTAAAGCCAGCTGCCTGCAAACCACGTCGCACCGCACCAGCACTGGTGAAAGTGGCGAGCGTTGTTTGCACGTGCGATAAGCGTGCCATTTGAGAAAATAGTGTTTCACCCCACATGTCAGGGTTTTTGGCGGGCGCAAAGCCATCTAAAAACCAAGCATCTGCTTTATGTTGAAAACCACTTAAACATTGGCTTGCATCGCCAATCATTAGCGTTAATTTCACGCGTTGGTTAAATAAACGAATCGTTTTTCTGCTTAATATTTGGGGGTATTGCGCAATTAAATCAGCAGTTAGAAGTTGCAAGCTAGGGAAAAGTTGCAAGGCTTTGACTAAGTCATGCAAGCTAAGTGGATACTTTTCTACGCTAATAAAGTGCAGTGTGGATTGAGCTGGCGCGATGTTGAGCCATAATTGTGCAGCGCATAAAAAATTTAAGCCTGTGCCAAAGCCTGTTTCAATAATGGTGAACTGGTTTAAAGTGTTAAATCGCTCAGCTAAAGCATTACCTTGCAAAAACACATACTCGGTTTCATTTAAGCCATCATCAGACGAAAAATAGACGTCATTAAACAGGCTAGAATAGGGCTGCGGATCACCATTTTCATTTAGGTGCCAAGTAATGTGGGCTTCATTATTTTGCATGCCCACATTTTAACATTATCTGATTGCTGGCCTTCGGTTATCGGGTTTTGCTAACAATAAATGGCAGTCGCCTAGCGCACGCTCTGCAAAACCGCCTTCGCAATAGCACAAATAAAACGCCCACATTTTGATGAATTCTTCAGAGTAACCAAGCTTACGCACTGCATCGATATTGGCAAAGAAGTTTTCGTACCATTTGCGTAAGGTAGTTGCATAATGCGAGCCAATATCTTCCAAATCAACTAGTTTTAAATCGCTGACTTTGGTGATGCTGGTGAGCATGGCGGTGATAGAAGGGATATTAGAACCTGGGAAAATATAGCGTTGAATAAAATCGACACTATTTTTGGCGGCTTCAAAGCGTTGGTCAGTTATGGTAATAGCTTGAATGAGTGCCATACCGTTGGGCTTAAGTAAACTGGCACATTTTTTAAAATAGGTGTCATAAAATTGATGCCCAACGGCTTCGACCATTTCAATAGACACTAATTTATCAAATTTTCCTGTTAAGTCTCTATAATCATTCAATAAAAGTGTTATTTTATCAGTTAAATTCTCGGCATTTACACGCAAAACAGCTTCGTCATATTGTTGTTTTGAGATGGTAGTAGTGGTAACTTTGCAGCCATAATGTTTGGCCGCGTAAATGGCAAAACCACCCCAGCCAGTACCAATTTCTACTACGTGATCATTTGGTTTTAAGTCTAATTTATCGCAAATGACTTGCAGCTTTTTTTGTGAAGCAGCTTCTAAACTAATGGTTTCTGGTGCAAAAATCGCCGATGAATACATCATGCTGGGGTCTAGCCATAGTTTAAAAAAGTCATTGCCTAAATCATAATGTGCGGCGATATTTTTGCGGCTGCCATCAGTCGTATTGCGGTTAAGCCAATGCAAAGCTTTTAAAAATGGCTTGCTTGCCCATTGGTAGCCGCCTTCCAGCGCATCCATAACGCCTTGGTTTGCAGCCATAATGCGAATCACATTTGTGAGGTTGTCCGCTTGCCAATAATCCAACATATACGCCTCGCCAGCACCAATGCTGCCACCAAAAGCTATTTCACCATAAAAGTGTGCGTCATGCACAGTCACTGTGGCTGCGATGCTTTTGTCGCTGCCAAATACTGTTTTCTGACCGTTTTCAATAATAGTTAATTGGCCAATTTGTAGCCGCGCAAGGCGTGCCAATACTTGGTTTTTAGCAAATTGCTGCACCCAATTACTACGTGCTTTTGGTTTTAATGCTGCGGTTAAGGTTTCTTGAGCCATAGTTAATTTAATTTTGAAGGGTGTGAGTAAAAAGGAATACGTTTTAACCATAACCGTAGGGCATTCCAGTAAATGCCAAGCACTACTTTTAAGGTCATAAACGGGTAAGTAAATAAAACACGATTTAGTGCAGAAGGGCTTATTTCATGCCGCTGTAGAGCTAATGTAGCGTTAAATAGTTGTAGGTTATTTTGATAGTTTTTCATGTGCACCAAAATTTGCTTGGCTTGGTTTTTAAATGCCCAATCGTATTCAATTTCCATTGGCATAAATGGTGAAACATGAAAGTTTTTGGTTAATTTAAACGCGGTAATTTGTCCGTTTTTGGTGTCTTTGATTGTTTTTTCCGCCTGATAATCATGCACATAGGCGTAATCTTCGCCCCAAGGTGTATTGGTAATATGCGTGATAATCGCTTGCAAAGTTGTGCCGTCGGCCTCAAAGCAGTAATAAAAGCTCACTGGGTTAAAGCAATGTCCAAAGTAACGCATGTTGGTGAGCAAGCATATTGCGCCACGTGGCGTTTGGCCTGTGACAGCCTGTATTAATGCGCTAATTGCGGCTTTTAGTGGTTTTGCTGGGTCACCATAATAATCAGCACGTTTAAAACTAGCGATATTAGATTTTTCTAGTGACCAAAAACTTGATTCATTAAACAAAGTTGGCAGCTCGTCTAAGTCCAAATACATCATAAACGCCTTATAGCGAAAGCCATGCGCCCTAGGTGATAAAGGCGGGTGCAAAAAACGCTGGTGCGACACAAAGCCTTTGTAAATTGCACTATTCACTTTTTAGGTATGTCTCAAAATGTTGCAAAGCCGCCAATGCACTGGCCACGCCATCTTCATGAAAGCCGTTACGCCAATAGGCACCCGCAAAGCCCGTGCGATTATGCCCGCTAATTTCCGCATGTCGCGCTTGAGCAATGGCGCCAGCTATAGTGTATACAGGATGCGTGTATTTTAGGCGTTTAATGACTTTAGCTGGGTTAATGAAATCGGTGTGGTTTAGCGTGACTAAAATTGGCTCTGGCGACTTTAGATTTTGCAAAATATTCATGTTATACGTCACTTGTACTTTGTTGCTAGCTTGTGCTGATTGATGATCGGTAACGTGGTAATTCCATGCTGCCCATGCCAGCTCTCTTTTAGGCAACAGGCTACGGTCATGGTGTAGATAAATCGTGTTTTCTTGGTAGGGAATCGCGCTTAAAATTTCGCGTTCCTGCACGCTTGCATCCGCCCCCAGCATATTTAATGCTTGGTCGCTGTGACAGGCAAAAAACACATAGTCAAATGTGAGTTCGTCGCCATGTTGTGGTTTAAGTAATACCGAGTTTTCTTGCCTACGCACCCTGGCAATAGGCGTATTCAGCTTAATTTTATATTTAAACGGCTCTGTAAGTGCCTCTACATAACGCGCAGAGCCGCCAACAATTGTGCGCCATTGCGGCCGATTGTTAACTGTTAACATGCCGTGATGATGAAAAAACCTGACTAAAAAACGTGCAGGAAACTGCATCATTTGCGCGGCATCGGTTGACCAAATGGCTGCACCCATTGGCACAATATAGTTATTAATAAACGTTTGTTTGTAATGATTTTGCGCTAAATAGGCACCCAAACTTATTTCGTTGCCTGCTTCAAGCAAGCTAAGCGATTCTCTATTAAAACGCAAAATGTCTTGAATCATGCCATAGAAACTAGGTTTAAAAAAGTTGCTGCGTTGCGCAAAAAGGCTGTTTAAGCTTGTACCGTTGTATTCCAATCCCGTCGATTCATTGCGCACACTAAAACTCATATTACTAGGCTGCCAAGCCACTTTAAGGTCGTCTAATAAGCCAATAAAATTGGGGTATGTGCGGTCGTTAAACACAATAAAACCCGTATCAACAGCATAATTTTTGCCAAACAGTTCAATATCGTGCGTGTGAGTGTGGCCACCAATATGGCTGCTAGCCTCAAACACGGTGATGTCATGCTGTTGATATAAATAATGGGCAAGCGTATTGCCGGCTATGCCGCTACCGATAATAGCGATTTTCATGGTTTGTTAATTTCTTTTTTTGATTCACGAATTTTTATAGGCACAGTGCGCAAGCCCCAAATCAAGCCCAGCGCGGCTAATAGGCGTAATCCGTAATAAGTAAAATCAAGCTCCCACCAATAAAAGCCTTGTTTCGCAGAGCCAGGATAGTGGTGGTGATTGTTATGCCAGCCTTCGCCTAATGTGAAAAGTGCGATAACGAAGTTATTACGGCTTTGATCGCGCGTTGCGTAGCGGCGTTTTCCCCAAACATGGGCGAGTGAATTCACACTAAAAGTAGCGTGGTATAAAGCAACTGTGGAAATGAAAAAGCCCCAAATAAGTAACTGCCAACCATTGGTTTCAAGATGCGGCGCGGTGTTTGCTAGCAGCTCACCCAGTCCAAAAATACTGAGTGCAAACACAATGGGCACAATAATATCAAAGCGGTCTAAGAAGCGTAATTCGGGGAATTTAGCCAGCTCTTTAACACGGTCTAGTCGAGTGCCAAAATTTGCGGTGGATAAAAACCAGCCGATGTGGCTCCAAAAAAAGCCGTGCTGCATGGGTGAATGTGCGTCTGCAAGCTCATCAGAATGAGCATGATGATTACGATGGTGCGCTGCCCACCATAAAGGCCCGCGCTGTACTGCTGTTGCACCCAATATGGCAAAAATGAATTGGCCTAGGCGCGAGGTTTGAAAGGCTTTGTGTGCAAAATAACGGTGATAAAAGCCAGTAATGGCAAACATTCTTAAAGCATATAGTGCGATAGCAAAGATTAACGCAAAAGTACTAAATCCTACCCAAAATAAGCCAAAACAAGCCAAATGTAGCAGTACAAACGGAATAACGCGCCACCAATCAATATTGTGTTCGTCAGATTCAGCACTTACAACTGTGTTATCAAACCAGCTTGCAAGTAGTGTTAGTAAAGATTTTAAAGTTTGCATAAAATGAACTTGTTATTTAATCGTTGCTTGATTTGGCCATTGCTGCGGTACTTTTATGAGCTTAGTCATGTCGTAGCCTAAGCTTGTCACAAAAGCGGTCATCTCTTGGTATTGCGCATCAGTAATTTGTGGTGTTCTTGCCATTATCCACACGTAATCACGGGCGTTGCGTGCAATAACGGTACGTTGGTAATCGTAATCTAAATAGGCAATACGAAAATCAGCTTTAATTGGCCAAATAAATTGCATCCCCCAAACACCGTTATTCGTATTGGGTTTAACAAAACCACGCGGATTGTATGTTTTAAGCGGGCCATCAAATGCACCTTTGTAATAAGTGAAAGTGGTTGCAATCGTGCCATCCGCATCTAACTTGTAGTTTTCAATTGCGTTATAGGCTTTGGTTTCAATCGCAGTAGGAATTACCGCAATCACGTACCAATTGCCCATAAACCGAGGTAAATCAACTTGTTTGGTTGCAATCTCATTCATTTTTTGGCTCGCACAGCCAGTTAAAAACCAGCTAAAAATTATTAAAAGTAATACTTTAAATAGTTTGTTTATCATATTGATTTATATTAATTTATAGTTAATAACATAGCCTTCTGGCGTAGTAGATTTTAAGGCTACCCATTGTTTGTTGTCTACTTTATCGCCTACATACCAAAGTTCTATGTTTAATTTAATTTTGCTACCTGGCGCTGTTAGTAATCTGTAATGTGTGGTGTCGGTTGGTTTACCTTTTACCATGATGTTTTCGGTGCCTAAGTTATCAAAATGTGTTTTTAAGTATTCACCATTTTGTGGATTGAGTAATGTATTTTGATCGACTATTTTTGGATTCCAATAAGCAAAACTTGACACACATTGGGGTAAAGTTTGCTGCGGCTTTCCACTTACGTCGACCACAAAATGGCCACTATCTAATTTACCATTTACAGTAGTATGGATTTTGTTTTCGGTAGTTTTAGATTCAATATTGCTTAAACAGTTTTTGTTCCAAGTCTCGATGGCAAGGTGGTCGTAGCTGTAAGCATTGACAAATAACACTTTTACATTGAATTTAGCGCGGCTAGTGAGTGTTGTTGTGCCATCTTTTTCAGTGAGCGTAAAGGTGTGTTGGCCCATTTTACTTTTATCAAGATACACATCAAATGCCCACTCTTCAGCCGTTGCAGCACTAGAAAATAAGCCAATAAATAGTAGAACAATTATTTTTTTCATCATTAATCCTTTGGTAAGCCTGGCACAAAAGCATTCGTGTTTTTAATGTAATCTGCATAAGCAGGGCGGCGTTCGACAATGGTGCTTTCTAACAAGCCAACGCCCGAAATTTTTAATAGTAATAATGTCATTAAAGTAGGCGAAACAATGGCCCACCAAGCACCGCTAGCCAGCGCGAATAAATAAAATGCCCACCACACACAGCATTCGCCAAAATAATTAGGGTGACGGCTATAACGCCATAACCCAGCATTTAAAACCATACCTTTATTATTTGGGTTTATTTTAAAGCGGCTTAGTTGCAGGTCTGCGATCGTTTCCCATATTAAGCCAACTACAAACAAAGCCAAACCAACATAATCCAGCCAGTTAAGTGGGTTAATGGCTGAAATTGCGGCATGTAAAGAAACTGAAATAACCCAAGCCAACACTGCTTGCAAGCCAAAAATAATATAAATGCTTTTTAGCCAAAAATGTGGCTGATTATTTTGCCTAATTTGCACATAACGCGCATCCTCATGCGGACCCCAATTACGAATGGTAAGGTAAATAAATAATCGCAATGCCCAAATAACGACACAAGTTAGCACTAATGTCAGCCGCGCATTTACAGGAACTGCAAACAACACAAACGCAGCTGTTGTTAGCGCTGCCAACACAAAAAATAAGCTCCACATGCTATCTACATGCGTTACATTGTTGCGCACCAAGCTGATTAACCAACCGAAAAAGCCAAAAATAAACAATACAAGCAAGCTATAAAAATAAATTTGCCAGTGCATTAAGCTGTCTTTACGTTAGCGTAGCCATCAAATTTGGTAGATAAATATACCAACAATGGCGTTAAAATCGCCCAGCCTACGCACAAGCCAACATAGCTTAATGGCAAGTTATCAATATTGACTGCGCCTAAACGAGCAGCTGCAATATATGCTAATGGCCCACCAATGGCGCCAAATAAGGTTGCCACAAACCAATTAATAGGTATCTTTAAATTTTTCATCCAACGTAAACTCACATTTAAAGTCATGGCAAATTCTGCCCACAAAGCCAGTATCCATGCAGCTGGTAGGGCAGTGCCCCAACCATGCGCTTGATAAGTTAATAAACCAAAGTGACGCATTAATTGGTCATAAATGCCACCAATAATGATTGCGGCTAATATTAGCTTTATCTCTTGCATTGCGTATTTTGCTTGGCTAATATGCCAGCTTAAAAAGCCAGCAAAAAACCAAACGCCTAACCAAGGCAACTGGTTTGCCGCACCTAGCACGCAGGCAAACCAACCTGCTTGAAATAACACAAAATTAATAACGACATTCTTGGTCAATTTATCTTTTTTCAAACAAATAATGCGTCACCCACCATTCTTGACCATTGTTGTAGCCAAAAAGCTCCGCGCAAGCCATATAAAACATGCGCCACCGATTACGCCACATTTCAGCATCTTTTACACCGTAAGTTTGCACTAAAATTGGGGTAATCAATTCAGCATTAGCGTCCATATTTTGTAGCCATGCGTTAGCTGTTTTTTCGTAGTGTGTGCCATCCCAGCGCCAGCGTTGTGCTAGCTTTAAGAGATCTTGAAAATGCAGCGGCAAATCGTCACTGGGCATCATGCCGCCACTAAAAAAGAATTGGCTCATCCAGTCGTCATTACCTTGCACCTCAAACAAATAGGGCGTGTTGCGATGCACAAAAATATGTTTAAAAAATTTGCCTTGTGGCTTTAACCAACTGGCCACTTTGCCATATAACACCTGCCAATTGCGCATATGCTCAAACATTTCAACTGATACCACACGGTCGTATGTGCTAGGTGCTTCGAATACGTTCATGTCGGCTGTCAATATGTTTAAATTGGTTACTCCCATTGAATTTGCTAAATGCATAATGTATTCACGCTGTGAATTTGAGTTTGAAACGCCAGTAATCTCTGCGTTAGGGTAGTGTGTCGCCATCCACAAACTCAAAGATCCCCAGCCGCAGCCCAGCTCTAAGATACTTTGCCCATCCTGGATATCCGCATGATCGCAAGTTTGGTTCAGCGCCAATATTTCAGCTTCGTCTAAATCTTCAGTCTCTGGCATCCAAAAGCAGCTGCTGTATTTACGCTGCACACCTAGGCTAAGGTGAAAAAATTCAGCAGGCACTTCATAATGCTGAGCATTAGCTAGCTCTGGCAATGGTGCTATGGCTGCTCCGCGCATATTTGCAACAAAAGTCGATAAGCTGGCCATGCCTGCTTCACAGTCATTTGCACTGATGTCGGCTAATCTTGTTGCGACTAGTTGCCGAATACCTTTGCGCACCAATACGTCTGGTAATTTTCCAGCTTCGGCTAATTGAATGGCTAAACTCATGAATACTTTTTCCCTTAAATAAAATCTAAAATAAGTACTAACTATAAAAATAACTAGCTTAAATTTGAACTAACTTGCCTTGGTAAAGTACCGCACCCGTTGGTTGACCCGTTGGCGAACCTCCTACTGGCTCTAAGCTAACCGCTAAGCCGCTAGTATTAAGCAAAGCCACTAATTGGGTAGGCACTTTTACTAATTTCTTACCTTGTTGCGGCAATAGGCCCAGCGATATAGGCTTACCTTTATCACTCGGTAAAATCCATAGTTCAAACGAATTGTTTGGTTTGCTTTCTAAGCTCGCCAAACTATCGGCACGAATAGATACCTCACCTGCGGTATTTTTAGTTAAACTCAAATGCCAGCCAGATTGCGCTTTTTCGTTCGCTAGCATCGCCACAGCTGATGGCTCATATGTAACAGCCTCTTTAGGAGACTGTAAAACCAAGAAAGTTGCAAATGATGCTGCTAAAGCAGTGGATAAAAATGCTGTGTTTCTTAACCAAGCATTTCGCCACCAGCTATTATTTGGATAGGGCTTGCTAAACAAACGTTGCTCTATATTTTGCCATACTTTATTAGGCGGTTTTTTTGCGGGTATTGTGTCCGCAAGCAAGTGAATATGAGCCTGCCACCAGTTTTGGGCTTGCTGCCAATCGGGACGTTGTTGCAATAATTGTTCATAACGATTGCGAGTTGATTTTTTTAACGTGCCAAGTACATATTCAACCGCTAACATATCGGCTAATTCTGGGTTGTCGTAACGCATTATTGGCCTCCTTGTAGGCAGGCTTTTAGCGATTGCAAGCCACGCCTTATCCAAGTTTTTATAGTGCCAAGTGGTTGCGCAAGTTGTTCGGCTAATTGCTCATGTGCGTAGCCATGAAAATAGCTCATTGCAATGGCTTGGCGATGCAGCGGGGCAAGCGTACCCATGCAGTTTAATAGCGCTTTTGATTCGCTACGTTCGGTAATTCTCTCCAATGGGCCAAGGTCATCAGATGCCCAATCATCATAACTTTCATCTTCTTTTAATACATTTTCATGTGGCGTTACACGCAGCAAATCTACACATTTATTGCGAACAATGGTCGTCATCCATGTCATGACAGCGGCTTTTTCGGGGCGATAATTTTGCGCATGGTGCCAAATATTCACAAACGCCTCTTGCAAGGCTTCTTCAGCTAAATCGCGTCTATTTAACATGCGTAAACATAAGCCAAACAACTTGGCCGATGTAGCATCGTACAAATTGTGAAAAGCTTCGCGGTCGCCTTGGCCCGATTGCGCCAGTAGCTTAAAAAGTTCTTCCGATGTGACAATTTGGCTCATAGCGTAAATCTCATGGTATGCCTTTAAGTTTGATTTTTTAAGTGTTAAAAAGATTAGTCATTTAATTCAATAAAGTATTACATCATTAATTGGGTTAGCCATTAACAGCTAACCCAAAACATAGCTACTTGCTTGCTGCAGGCGGTACAGCGTCTCCAGTTGTGCTTTCCACATCCCGATACATAGGCGCTAATTTAGCCAATAGCTTATTTTGCGCGTTAAATGGCACATTGTGTTTGTCCATTGCAAATTGAAATTGTTCTACCAGTGCATTAAATGCTTCACGATTTACCTTCATGCTCGCATGCGTAGTTTTCATATCGCGACCAGGATATTTACAGCCACCATTCATTAATTCGCACATTTGTTCGACTAACATGGCTTTAATGAAGGTTTGTTTTTCGTTGTCAAAAAATGGTTTGGTGCGTGGGTCGGCTACTAAGCCAATCATAAAGTCATCCATGATTTTAACTAAGCCCTCTTTACCACCAAATGCTTGAAATGTTTCCGTGCCTTCCATCGGCGTATTGCCTAAATTGGCACTATGCGCCATCGTTTCATTTGCAATACCTGTTTGGCTAAAACCTAAGCCAACACTCATTGATAAAATCGCCATCATTAATTTTAGTTTCATTACAGTATCCTTAAAAATAACCCATTGCTTAAATTATTAAAAACCAACTTGTGCTGATAAATACACGCCATCTTGTTTGCCATAATCTGCGCCAACTGCTTTAACCGTAGCAATATTGCCCAAATTAACGTAGGCTGCAGTCACGGATATATTTTTGGTTGGTGCGTAAGCAACAAATAGGTCAAATGCGTCATCTTCTTTAAGATCGACTACATTGGCGCCACCAAACAAAAGTGTATTGGCAGGACTTTCTAAATTGTTAGGCTTCATGCGATATTCCGCACCAATCGCCACATCTTTTCTTAGCAAATAAGCCGCAGATAGCTCAAGCTCTGGGTTGTAGCTATTATCTTTGCTACCACCAAAACCAAGTAGGCCAAATTGATTCGCTTTAGTAAAGCGCAATGTGCCGTTTAGTAATAAGTTTTTATCTAACAATAGTTTTGTGGCAGATGCATAAAAATCAACACCATGGTCTTGTTTTGCGCCTACAACAGCACCTTTTATAAAATCACCATCATGATTTTTCTTATATTGCACACCAACAGCCACTTGAGGCACCCATGTGTCAGCATCTAATACAGCTTCGCCAAACACACGCACTTTTGCGCCGACAATTGTTTGGTCTAGTGAGTCGCGCCCAATAGCATCAGCGCCTAAGCCTGCCTGTACTTTGCCGCGCAAATCGCTTATATCAAACTTTTGCTCAGCGACTGATAATTCGAATCGATCGTAAAAACCCATCGTGATGCCGAAGCTATTTAAATCGAAATCGCCAGACTTAACATAGGTGTAATGTACATTGCCGCCAATTTCGTTATTGGTGCCGTAGCCACCAATCACTGCCCATGGTGTTAAACCGCCACCAGCTGCGCCTTCAACCTGCGAAACGCCACCCGTTAACAGTAGCTTGTTGCTATAGGTGTTGCCTTCTGCATGTGCATTGCTAGACCATGCTGTTATTGTAGATAGTGCGGCTATTGTAGTTAGCATGCACAAACCAAACACTTTGTGTTGATTGATGATGCTGTTGATTTGTGTTTTATTGTGATTCATTAACATTCCCTTACGATAAAAAATGAACAATTAGTTGATTGCCATTGGTTATACGCAGGAGAGTTGAGTTTAGATGCATAAAGCTCACATTTATTTTTGCATTTATTTTTGATTGAATGTTCACTATTCAATGAGGTATACTAATCAGTATATATTTCACCTATTAACTTTTAGTTTGAAAAGGCTCATTATGCGAACACACTATTCGAAAGCACTATTAATTTCGGCTTTATTGTTATTACAAAGTTGCATGCTTGCAAAGTCTACGCAATCAACTGCATCGCAAGATTGGCCTAGCTTTGGGCGTGATTTCACTAGTCAGCGTTTTGCACCAGCCACACAAATTAATACAAGCAATGTGAATCAGTTAGTAGAAGCTTGGAAAGTGAATACCGGCGTAACTGGCAGCTTTCAAACCACGCCAATTGTGCAAGATGGTGTCATGTATTTATCACTGCCGTTTAACCATGTGGTGGCGCTAGATGCAACAACAGGTAAAGAGCTTTGGCGCTATAAGCACGAGCGTCGTAAAGATTGGGCAATGTGCTGTGGCCCAGCCAACAGAGGTGTGGCAGTGTCTGGCGGCCGCGTATTTATTGGCACGGTGGATGCTCGCTTAATTGCGCTAAATGCCAAGACAGGTGCAAAAGAGTGGGATATTGATGTTGTAAACGAAGATATTAAATCCGAAGGCCAAGATTCCTTAGATAAAAATGACCCCAACAGCTTGCGTAAAGTGACAGGTGGCACTGGTATTGGAATTGCCATGGCACCAGTGGTGTATAAAGGCAAAGTGATTGTTGGCATTACTGGTGTTGGTTATGGCTTGCATATTGATAATCCTACTGCAGATGCGCCACTAGGCGCCGTTATTGGTGTGGCTGGTTTGTTTGGACGCCCTGGCTTTTTAGCGGCTTATGATGTGAATAGCGGCAAACGTGAATGGCAATTTGATACGATTCCTGCCAGTGGATGGGAAGGCAAATACGCTGAAACGACCGATGATGGCGCAACCTTTAATCGCGATGTGGCACAAGAAAAAGCCGATTTAGCGAAATATCCCAATGCGGCGCGCTTTGGTGGTGGCTCTGCTTGGAGCACGCCAGCAATTGATACCACAACCGATACTTTATACTTTGGCACAGGCAATCCTTCGCCGCAAATGAATGATATTTCGCGCCCAGGTGATAATCTTTACACAGTTTCTTTGGTGGCCTTAGATGTTAATACAGGTAAGTTAAAATGGCATTATCAACAAGTGCCACATGACTTATGGGGTTATGATATGGCAAGTCCGCCTGTGCTATTTAATTATAATATGGATGGCAAAATGATACCTGCTGTAGGTGAAGCCAGTAAGACAGGTTGGTTTTATATACATAACCGCGCGACAGGTGAGTTGTTAAAAAAATCTGACGCATTTGTGCCGCAGCTAAATATGTTTAAAAAAGCCACAACTGAGGGCGTTGTTATTTACCCTGGTATATTGGGTGGCTCAAATTGGTCGCCTGTGAGTGTGGACGAGAAAAATCAACGTGTGTTTATTGAAGGTATCCATTCACCAATTAAATACACACTGCATGAAACCGCAGCGCAAAATGGCAAGCCAGCGATTCGTTATGCCGCCAGTGAGCCTACGCAAGACCCACGCTGGGGCTTGCTGTCAGCCATTGATTTAGGCACTGGTAAAATCGCTTGGCAAAATAAAACTGCCCAACCCTTATTAGGCGGTGTACTTGCTACGGCGGGTGGCTTGGTGTTTATAGGTGAGGGTGATGGTCACTTTAATGCCTACAATAGCCAAACAGGTGCATTGTTATGGCAAGCTAAATCAGAGTTTGGCGTGAATGCGCCGCCGATTACCTATACGATTAATGGCGTGCAATACATTGCAGTGGCCAGTGGCGGTAACTCGATATTTGGCTTTAAGCAAGGCGATGCGGTATTAGTTTATAAGCTTAAATAAATAGCACTAGCAATGCTAGCCAGTTAAAAAGCTCGCTAAAAAGCGGGCTTTTTTGTGAGTAAAGCATAAAGATTGTAAAGCAGTAACTTTAATCTAAACTTGCCTCAATGCTTGTGTAAATTATGGTGAAGTTTGCGCGCAGAGATGTGTTTAGCGATGCCGAGATGATAGAATCTAATTTATATCATTGTATTTTAATTGCATGCCTTATTTGAAAACTAAATTAATCTTCATCCTGGTTGTAGGCGCGCTAATGTCTAGCTGCGCTAGTTTGGATTTATTTAAAACCAAGCATGCCAAACTGGCGACTAATGTGAACAGTAAAACGCCAGCCAGTTGGCAGGCTACTTTGCCACATGATGGCATTGTGAGTAACCTTGCCAATTGGTGGCAGCAATTTAACGATCCTTTACTCGTTCAATTAATTGAATCTGCACAAAATGTCAGCTCAGATGTGGCTAGCGCGAAGGCCAGAATAGTCGAAGCGCAAACCGCAGTGATTGTTGATTCTGCTGAATCACAACCTAACTTAACCTTAGACGGCAGTGCAACGCGTAGTCAACAAGGCTTGTTGTTTCCGCCCAGCACTAACATAGGCGTTGGTTTAAATGCCAAGTGGGAGTTAGATGTGTGGGGTAAAGCTGCTGCTGCAAGAAGCTCGGAAGAAGCACAACTAACAGGCAAAAAAGCGTTATGGCACGATGCACGTATTATTGTTGCTGCCGAAACCGCGAGGCAATATGTCAATTATCGGCTCTGCGAAAATTTAACAATAGTTGCTAAAAACAATGCAGAATCCACCAGTGAAACAGCACGATTATCTAACTTAACTGCAAAAGCAGGTTTTTTAGCGCCCGCCAGTGCCAGCCAAGCTGAGGCACAAGCAGCAGACGCAGCTAACTTACTTAAAAAACAACAATTGCAATGTATGCTAATGGTAAAAGCAATGGTCGCTTTAACTGCGATGCCAGAGCCAGACTTGCAAGCCGCACTTGATAAAACGAGTGGCGTGATGCCCAAGCCAGCTAGCATTCAAGTAGATAGCGTACCCGCTAAAACACTTGCACAGCGGCCAGATGTGTTAAATGCAGAGCGTAATGTGGCAGCCGCTAGTTTTGAAATTGAAAGTGTAAAAAAAGAGCGTTATCCAAGCTTAAGTTTGGCAGGAAATATTGGCTGGGGTTACGATACCTCGACATTTGGAGTAGTGCCAGGCAGGAAACGCAGAGCGTCAGATGGCTTCACTTGGTCAATAGGGCCTGTTGCGATATCAATGCCGATATTTGATGCAGGCGTACGCAGAGCCAATATTAATCAAGCTAGGGCGCAATACGTGGCGGCCAAGAGTATTTATGAAAGTGTAGCGCGTAATGCTGTACGCGAGGTGGAAGAAGCTTTGACGACTTTGAATAGCACTGCCTTGCGCTTAGAGGATGTGACTAGAGCCAGTGATGGTTTTAAAGCATCTTTTGATGCAACTGATACGCGCTTTAAAGCCAATTTAGCCAATTTATTTGAGTTAGAAGAAGCGCGTCGGGCTCATTTACAGGCACAAAATAATGTTCTAGCACTAGAAAATGAGCGTGTAGTTGCTTGGATTTCACTGTATCGCGCGATGGGCGGCGGCTGGGCGAGCATTGATGCCAACTCAAGCAATAGCGGTAAAAATTTGGCAGAAACTGAGCCAAAACTAGTGATGGATAGACTGCTGCAATCGCTTGAAGCGTCGCCGATACCAATAGAGCCAGCTGAAACGCAATTAAAGCCAGAAACGCAATCAAAGTAGTCGTAATAACAATCAACTTTGTAGAGATAAACCTATGTTAAACCTGCTGTTAAGCATGCCAAAAAAACTAAATAAGCAATGGTTAATACTATTGCCAATGCTGGCTTTGCCTTATTTTAGCTTTGCCGAAACGCCAAAAGTAACCAGTGTTACGCCCGCATTAACGGTAACTGTGATTAAGCCACAACTGGCCAGTTTTCCGCAAAAAATATCAGCCAATGGCAATATTGCGGCTTGGCAAGAGGCGATTATTGGCAGCGAAGCCAATGGTTTACGTTTAGTGAATGTGCTGGTGAACGTGGGTGATATGGTTAAAAAAGGCCAATTGTTAGCCGATTTTGCGACAGAAACCATTGATGCAGATTTGATGCAAGCCAAAGCTAGCTTGCTGGAAGCCGAAGCAACAGGCCGCGAAGCCATTAATAATGCCGATAGAGCACGTACTTTGCAAAATACGGGTGCGATGTCGAATCAGCAAATTGAGCAATATACAACCGCGGCAGAAACCGCCAAAGCGCGTATAGAAGTGGCGAGAGCAGCAGTCAACACGCAGCAAATTCGTTTGAAACAAACGAGAATTGTCGCGCCTGACAGCGGCATTATTTCTGCGCGCAACGCCACGGTTGGCGCGGTGGTCGGTGCTGGTACCGAGCTGTTTCGACTCATTCGGCAATCACGTTTAGAGTGGCGTGCAGAGGTAATTTCTAGTGATTTGCCCAAAATAAAAATTGGCATGCAAGCCAATATTATTGCTGCGGATGGTAGTCGCTTAACTGGAAAAGTACGCAAAGTTTCTCCCATGGTTGATATGCAAACGCGCAATACTATTGTGTACATCGATTTGCCAGCCAATAGCGTGAAGGCAGGCATGTTTGCCAAAGGTGATTTTTTAATGGGGCAATCGAATACCCTAGCCGTGCCGCAGCAAGCATTGGTGCTGCGCGATGGTTTTAATTATGTATTCGTACTTAAAAATATTAAAGGTGAGCAAGCAAAAGTTGGCCAAACTAAAGTACAGACGGGTAAGCGAGTTGGTAACTTGGTTGAAATCGTGAGCGGATTAACGGCCAATCAAAGCATTGTGGCTAGTGGCGGGGCATTCTTGTCAGATAATGATACTGTTAAAGTAGTGAATGCTGTGGCAACAAATAGCACACCTACTAAAAAACTCATGCAATTAAAATAAGCCAATATAAATTCAATATAAATTTAAGTCACATAAATTAAGCTACTGTAAATAATGAACATTTCCGCTTGGTGTATTCGAAACCCTATCCCAGCCATCATGCTGTTTGTAATGCTGTGCTTCGCGGGTATGCTAAGTTATCAAAGCATGAAAGTGCAAAACTTTCCTGATTTGGATTTGCCTACAGTCAGCGTTACTGCTAGCTTGCCAGG
The DNA here is from genome assembly GCA_025351225.1 of Methylotenera sp. Classification (GTDB taxonomy): domain Bacteria; phylum Pseudomonadota; class Gammaproteobacteria; order Burkholderiales; family Methylophilaceae; genus Methylotenera_A. Next base: position 25,093 of record JANXWL010000133.1, read on the forward strand.
CGCGTCGCCCAGCCAACTTGAGACCGAAGTTGCCCGTAAAATCGAAAATAGTATTGCTACGCTGCAAGGCTTAAAGCATATTTACGCTAAAGTGCAAGATGGTGTCGTGACAATCACTGCTGAGTTTCGCCTAGAAAAGCCAGTGCAAGAGGCTGTAGATGACGTGCGGTCTGCGGTTTCGCAAGTGCGTGCCGATTTGCCTAGCGATGTACGCGACCCAGAGATTAGCAAGCTGAATGTTGCGGGCACACCTATATTGTCATATACCATTAGCGCGGGCAATATGGACGAAGAGGCGCTTTCTTGGTTTGTGGATAACGAACTCACCAAAAAACTGCTTGGCGTAAAAGGCCTTGGGCGCGTCACGCGTGTGGGCGGGGTAAATCGTCAAATCACCGTGGATTTAGACCCTGCAAAGCTACAAGCTTTAAACGCAACGGTTGCCGATATTTCGCGTCAACTCAAGCTTACACAGCTAGAAGCCGCAGGTGGACGCACGAAGATTGGCGGTAGCGAGCAACCCGTGCGCACACTAGCCACGGTTAATTCGGCTGAAGACATTGCTAATATGGAAATTAGCCTATCTGATGGCCGAAAAATCACCTTAAATCAAGTCGCTGCAATCAACGATAACTTTGCCGAACCGCGCTCTGCCGCGTTTTTAGATGGCAAGCCAGTGGTAGGTTTCGAGATTGCCCGTAGTAAAGGCGCCAGTGAGATTGAAGTTGGCGAGGGTGTGCAAAAAGTTTTTGCCGACATCAAGCAAAAGCACCCTGATGTCGTGCTAACTGAGGCCTTTAACTTTGTGCAGCCAGTAAAAGATGAATATAACGCATCGATTACGATGCTGATAGAAGGTGCGCTGCTGGCTGTTCTAGTGGTATTTCTATTTTTGCGTAATATCCGTGCAACCTTTATTTGCGCGGTTGCGCTGCCATTGTCGGTGATTCCTGCATTTATTGGTATGGCCAGTTTTGGTTTTAGTATCAATGTAGTCACGCTGCTGGCGTTGTCGCTGGTGATTGGTATTTTGGTGGATGACGCCATTGTAGAGGTTGAAAATATTGTGCGGCATTTGCGCATGGGGAAAACGCCATACCAAGCCGCGATGGAAGCCGCCGATGAAATTGGTTTGGCCGTTGTGGCAACTACGTTCACGCTGATTGCTGTCTTTTTACCCACCGCGTTTATGAGTGGTATCCCAGGTAAGTTTTTTAAACAGTTTGGTTGGACAGCATCGTTCGCCATTTTTGCCTCGCTAGCGGTTGCACGTGTGCTAACGCCGATGATGTCGGCTTATTTACTTAAACCTAACAATACGCAACATGAAGATGGATTTATTATGCGCGCCTATATGCGCATGAGTCACTGGTGCCTACATCATCGCTTAATCACGGTAATTGCAGCAGCTTTGTTTTTATTTGGATCGATAAAGCTCATTCCCTTATTGCCAACAGGTTTTATTCCTGCCGATGATAGCTCGCAAACGCAAGTGTATTTAGAGTTGCCGCCAGGCGCAACGCTGGCAGAAACAGAGCAATCGGCTGAAGCCTCACGACAATTATTAAAAAATGTTGCCCATGTTAAAACTATTTACACCGCGATTGGCGGCGGCAGCGCGGGATCGGATGCGTTTGCAAGTTCTGGCGCAGCAGAAACTAGGCTTGCCACACTCACTATCTTGTTAGATGAACGCGGCGAACGTCCTCGCAAACAGGCCATCGAAAGCGAAATTCGCGATACTTTAGTTGGCTTACCGGGGGTGCGCACCAAGGTGGGTTTAGGCGGCTCAGGCGAGAAATATATATTAATGTTAAGTGGAGATGATTCTAACGAATTACAACAAGCCTCGGATGCGGTGACGCAAGATATGCGCGGCATTTCAGGTATCGGTAATATTGCATCAACCGCCAGTTTAATTCGCCCCGAGATGATTGTGCGCCCCGATTTTGCCAAAGCAGCTGATTTAGGCGTCACCAGTAGCGCCATTAGCGAAACGCTGCGCATTGCTACAAATGGCGATTATGATTTTGATCTGACAAAACTAAACCTAAGCCAGAGGCAGATACCAATAGTTGTTCAGTTGTCGGACGAAGCGCGCCAAGATCAAAGCATACTTGAGCGGCTTACCGTGCCTGGCGCAAAAGGCCCTGTTATGCTATCGCAAGTGGCGAGTTTTAATATGGCAGGTGGTCCATCGGTGATTGACCGCTATGATCGTTCTCGCAACGTACAAATTGAGGTTGAGTTGTCTGGTCTGACATTAGGCGAGGTGACAGAGGCGGTTAAAAAACTACCCAGCATTCAAAATTTACCTGCCAGCGTTAAGCAAGTAGAAATAGGTGATGCCGAAGTGATGACGGAGTTATTTGGTAGCTTTGCCATTGCCATGCTCACGGGCGTGTTGTGTATTTATATTGTGTTAGTGCTGTTATTCAAAGACTTCTTGCATCCATTTACCATTTTAGTTGCATTGCCACTTTCACTAGGCGGCGCTTTTGTGGCCTTACTAGTTGCGCATAAAAGCTTTTCTATGCCTTCATTAATTGGGCTAGTGATGTTAATGGGCATTGCCACTAAAAACTCTATTCTATTGGTTGAATATGCAATTCTTGCCCAGCGCGAGCACGGTTTAAACCGCTTTGATGCCTTAATGGATGCTTGCCATAAACGTGCAAGGCCAATTGTAATGACCACCATTGCCATGGGTGCTGGCATGCTGCCAATCGCTGCTGGTTGGAGTGCTGGCGACACTTCGTTCCGTTCACCTATGGCGGTGGCGGTGATAGGCGGATTAATGACCTCAACATTCTTAAGTTTGTTGGTGATTCCGTCTGTATTTAGTTTTATTGATGATTTTAAATTGTTGTTCAAGAAGCTGTTTGTGCATAACACGCAACGGCGATCTGCTAGCAAGACTGTTATTAAGTAAGCTGGTTATTAAGTAAACCAGTTACTAAGTAGTTAGGCGTTTAAAGCTTAGCATTACTTTTAGGCCGCGCTGTGTTGGCTTGGTAGACAGCGTTCCATTCTCTATAATGCTATCTGCAATGCTGATACTTGCACCATGTAAACTGGCAATTTCTTTTACAATTGCCAGCCCAAGTCCGCTGCCAGTTTGCTCGCTTGCGCCTTGGCGGTTGTCGAGCACGCGGTGAAAGCGATCAAATATTTTATCTTTTTCCGTATCGCTCACACCAGGTCCGTTATCTTCGACGATTAAATTCACTAATGTTTCAGATACATCTAAAGCCACTGTGATTTTCCCGCCAGTTTGCGTATAGCGAATGGCGTTATCGATTAAGTTATTCAGCAAGTCGCTTAACCTATCAACATTGCCAAGAATCATTGCTGGCACTAGGCTAGGCTCAAACCCTAAATCAATTTGTTTCTTAAGTGCAGACGGTGCAATTTCGAGCGCAATGTCTTTAGTAAGCGTGTTCAAATCAAGTCTGACCATACTCACCGTTGCTGCAGCTTCTGGTTGGCTGCGCGCCAATACTAATAATTGGTTAATCGTGTGTAATAGCTTATCTAGGCTTTGATAAGCGCGCGGTAGCAGCGCTCTTACTGCCGCTGGCTCTACTTCTTGCTCGGCTAGCTCTAATTGCGCTTGTGCGCCTGCAAGTGGCGTTCTAAGCTGATGTGCAGCATCCGCCACGAAGCGATTTTGCGCAGAAATTAAGTTTTGCAGCTTATGCATGAGTTGATTCACCGCATTGGCCACCAGCGATACTTCTTGGGGGATATTGGGTAGCTCAATTGGGCTTAAATCTTGATCAGAGCGTTTTAGCAGTGCATCTTGCAAGGCGTCTAAAGGTGCCAACCCCCTTTCAACGCCAAACCAAATAATAAAAAATGACAGTAAAGCCAACAATAGTTGTGGCACAACGATGCCCACCAAAATAGTATTCGTGAGCGTCTCACGCCATTTTTGCGTGCCTGCAATTTGTATGGTGATGGCTTGCGTGCCTTGCGAATTGCTAATATTAAAGACTGCATGCACAACCCGAAAATCCTCATTGGCGATTATGGTGTCGTAGTAGTAATGGGCTGGGTGGTGTTTATCATCATCGCTATCATCTAGCTCAATTTGTTTAGCGTTTTGCAACGCTCTGCTTCCACTTAGTAACTGGCCTTGGCTATTACTGATGCTATATAAGATTTTATCTACTTCGTCTTTTAAAAATACGTGGCTAGCATTTTCTAGCAAACGAATATCTTTGGGGGCGCTACCGAAATTGCTTAAAAATTGTGAAACATCTTTGGCTGACGCAAACAAATCTGCATCCAATTCTTTTTCTAGTTTATCGATGGCTAGCTTAAATAGTATCGTGCTATCGACCAAAATCAGCAGCAATAGCAATGGGATTAACCAGCTGAGTAATTTTCTGCGTAGAGAAGCTTGTTTTTTCATTTGCTTATTCTTTTTGATCAAATTTTTCTAGGTCTAATTTTTCTAGCAAATAACCCAAGCCACGTACTGTGCGCACCTCGATGCCAACTTGCAACAGTTTTTTGCGTAGCCGATGCATATAGACTTCAATCGCGTTGCTACCAAGGCTGTCATCCCAATCGCTAATATTGCCCAGCAAGCTTTCTTTACTCACTACTTTGCCAACGCGAATTAACAGGGTTTCTAGCAAGCTAAATTCGCGTGGTGATAATGCAAATGGCTCGCCAAGATAAGTCACCAAGCGTTCTTTTATGTGCAAAGTCAGCGGCGAGTATTCAATAGTGACGGCGCTCATCGCGTGTTTGCGGCGAATTTGCACGCGTAAGCGAGCGGCCAGTTCGGGTAGTTTAATGGGTTTAATTAAATAGTCGTCCGCACCTAAATCAAGCCCAGCAATACGGTCTTCTAAGGCATCACGTGCAGTTAAAATAATCACGCTGGTATCAAGTTTTCGCGCACGCAGGCGTTTTAGCACGCTTAAACCATCCATTTGCGGCAGACCAAGGTCTAAAATGACCACTTCATAGAGGTCTTCGTGCAAAGCCAAATCGGCTTGCTTGCCATCTTGTACCCAGTCAACCGCATAGCCGTTATTACGCAGATAAACGCTGGTGGCGTTGCCTAAAATGCCGTCGTCTTCTACCAATAAAATTCGCATACTCGAATCATGCCGCAATTGTAAGGAAAATGTAAGGCTTAACGTTTAGATTAATGCTTGTCTATTTGACTTCATTTATTAGTATTCATTTGTAAAAGTTCAATTATAATGTCTGTAGCAAAAATCAAATTTTGTTTGAACATTATGGTCACATTGGGTGACTAAGTCCAATTGCAAACATTTTATCACCAGCCATGAAAAAATCTCACCTCACTCTTTTTGCTCATAGCTATTGGGATACGGTTCCCGTGTTATGGGGCATTTTGCATTTTGCCTATTTAATCGGCATGCTCGCGGCATTTCATTATCTGCCGTGGTGGGGCAACATGCTTACAGGCTTGTTTTATGCCTTTAGTATTTCGTGGAACGTGAATAGCGTATCGCATAACTTTATTCACAATGCTTACTTTAAATCTAGCGTATTAAATCGCGCATTTAGCTTGCTAGAATCCATCACCATGGGCTTTTCGCAAACCATGTACGATCATGTGCATCGCCAGCATCACATCGGTAACAACGACCGTATTGGCGAAAATGGCGAAACGGTTGATTGGATTTCTATCTACCAACATGGCGAAAACGGTGCGCCAGAATCGGCTTTAAGGTACTCATTTTTAAGCTTTTTTCGCGATGATCCAAAACGTATTGTGGCTGGCATTCGCCGCTTAAACCCGCTTTTAGCAGAGTTTGCTTGGTTTGAGCTATCGGTAGTAGTTTTAATGTTCATTACACTATTTTTAATTAGCTGGAAGCTGGTTTTGTTTTTTGCGGTATTCCATTATTTGGGTCACTCGCTTACTGCTATGAATGGCTATTACGAGCATTTTGGTGCGAATCCAGACAAGCCAATCGCATGGGGTGTAAGCTGCTATAACCCTCTATTTAATTGGCTTTGGCTCAATAACGGTTATCATGCCGAACATCATTTTCGCCCTAAACATCACTGGACAAAAATGCGCGAGTTACACCTGCAAATTGCCGATAAACAGATTGCGGCGGGCGTAAAAGTGATTGCCTGGCCACACCAAATTGGGTTTTTGGCTAAATAAGCCTGAAAGCCGCTCCAAATAAGGCTTTATCTCTCGAACTGTAAGCAAACTGTAAGCTAGGTTTATTAAAATGCATATCATTATGTGATTGAGTATATAAACCTAAGGAGCCTAATGCTTTTTATCATCGATTTTGACGGTACACTTTCAGTAAAAGACACGATAGACGACATGCTTGAGCACTTTGCCGACCCCAGTTGGGAAGATATTGAGCAATCATGGTTAAATGGCGAAATTAACGCCGTAGAGTGCATGACGCAGCAAGTGCGCATGGTTAAATCTGATAACATCACCTTAGAAGGATTCTTTCGCGGCATTCAACTAGATGCGACTTTTGTGCCGTTTTATAAGCACATCAGCCAATTTGCCAAGGTAGCCATTGTAAGTGATGGCCTTGACCATGCAGTTAAAGTGGCCATGCGTAATGCCGCTATGCCAGATATTCCCGTGTATGCCAATCACTTACACTTTACGCCAGATGGCTTGGATATTAGCTTCCCTAACAAAGTTGAAGGTTGCGCAGGCGGCAACGGCACTTGCAAGTGCGCCATTGCACAAAATCTCTCGCTAGAGTCTAGCGGGGCTTTTGGTGCTGGTGGCCCAGTGGTACTAATTGGCGATGGTAAATCGGATGCTTGCCTTGCAGGTCGCGCTGATATTGTATTTGCTAAAGGTTCGCTCATTAAACATTGCGAGAAAAACAATATTCAGCACCACAATTTTCAAACCTTTGCCGACGTTTTGGCAAAAGTGAAAACTTGGCCGCAAAACTTACCACAAGTTAAGCCACAAAAGGTGGCCAGCTTGCGCGCATAATGATTCAAATTTAATTACTTAACTATAATTATTTAACTACTTAACTATTTAACTACAAACTAAAAAGGTTTTTTGCATGGACGCCAAAATTATCGAGATTTTAAGAAAAAACGACAAATATTGCTCTCATGGCGATACGGTGAATTATGCAGACCCACCAAAAGTATTTGAAGATTGCCAAGGCAGTTTTTTATTCGATGAAAATAAAACACCGTATTTAGACTGGCAAATGTGGTATTCAGCAGTTAATTTTGGCTATAAAAACAAACGCTTAAGTGATGTCCTTCATAAACAGGTTGATACTTTACCACAGCTGGCTAGCCAATATTTGCATAAAGAAAAAGTCGATTTGGCTGAAATTATTTGTAAATACATGGAAGACAAATATGGCGAAAAAGGCCGTGTACATTTTAATGTGGGTGGAGCGCAGGCGGTAGAAGACTCTCTCAAACTGGTGCGTAATCACACGGGAAAAACACACCAATTTGCGTTTATGGGTGGCTACCATGGTCGCACCCTAGGTGCTTCTGCGATTACCTCTAGTTTCCGCTATCGCCGCCGTTTTGGCAACTTTGCAGATCGTGCAGAATTTATACCTTACCCCTATTGTTACCGTTGTCCTTACGACATGAAAGTGGAAACTTGCGATACGTATTGTCACAAGCAGTTTGAAAAACTGTTTGAGACCGAATACCAATCTGTTTTAGATGTTAAAACTAATGAAAGCGAATTTGGGGCATTTTACATCGAGCCTATGCAAGGTACTGGCGGCTATATTATTCCGCCTGAAGGCTATATGGCTAAGCTACAAGCCAGCTTGAGAAAACGCAATATCTTATTAGTTGCCGATGAAATCCAAATGGGTGTGTACCGCACAGGCAAGCTGTGGTCTTGGGAAAACTTTGGTATCGTACCTGACGTGTTTGTGTTCGGCAAGGCCATTACCAACGGCCTAAATCCATTATCTGGCATTTGGGCAAAAGAAGAATACATTAACCCAGAAAAATTCCCGCCAGGTACTACACACTCAACGTTTGCATCAAATCCATTGGGTACGGCTGTAGCGCTTGAAGTGCTTAAAATGACGGCTGAGGGCGATTTTGAGGCGCAAGTAAATGAGCGTGGCGCGTACTTTCTAAAAGCGATTCAAGGCCTTAAATCACGCTGGAAAGTGGTTGGCGATGTGAGTGGCTTAGGTTTAGCTTTGCGTATTGAGTTGTGTACAGAAGACGGTTTTACTGCAAGCCGTCAATTAGCCGATAGAATGTTTAACGAAGGCTTAAAAGGTGATATTGATATTGGCGGAAAAATGTACGGTTTGGTGCTGGACATTGGCGGTTACCAAAAAAATGTGATTACACTGGCACCTTCTTTGTTAATCACCAATGATGAGATTGATTTAGGCATTAAACTGTTTGAGGCTTTATTAAAACGCTGTGGTGCTTGCTAAGCCAAGTATTGATAAGCCATGCAAGGCATCACGATATTTAATGTTGACGGCAGTGTGACCGCACAAAAAGATTTTTTGCAGCGGTTCTCTGCCAAAATTAATATAAAATCGTTGCTATCGTTCAAGCGCATGGCACGACTTTGGTGCAGTGCAAGCGAATTCAAGCGCGTGAGCAGTGCCATGCAGCTGCCAAATCTCAATCAGTTTGCGCTGTTAGGTTCTGGTGATTATCACCATCTCACCTTAGCTTTGTTGCAACAACATCAAGCGCCACTTACTTTAGTGTTGTTTGACAACCATCCTGATTGGATACGTCCACCACATCAATATCACTGCGGTACATGGATTTACGCTGCAGCGCGCTTGCCGCAAGTGGCGCGTATTGTCATTGTGGGTTTGGAAAATGGCGATTTGTGCGGTAAAAAGTTTCAAGACGGCGATGTTGAAAGCTATTTAAACAAAAAAATTGTGTTGCTACCTTACACAGCCGTCGAAGTGACTATTGGCGCGGAACAAACCGTGCAATTACAATCGCAACTTAAAGCCAGTCTAAAAGCAGGGGTGCAAGAGATTTTAAGCCATATTGCAACCCAACATGTGTATGTGAGTGTCGACAAAGATTGTCTGCGCCTCGATGATGCTATCACCAATTGGGAGCAGGGTACGCTGCCGCTAGAAACGGTAACAGCCTGCATTGCCGCCATCCGCAATAATCATATAATCGTGGGTGCAGATACTGTCGGTGATTATTCGCCGCCCATATTTAATTCGCCACTTAAATGGATTGGCTCATTTTTAGATAGGCCTGCCAATGCTTGGCGAGTGCAAACTAATTCACAAGCCAATGCTGTAAATGCTGCCGCAAATGTTAAAATAGCACTCGCACTAGGGCTGATCTAAATGCTAAATATTGTCCAAATCATAGTGGCGCAGCATTAATGTTGTTTAGTGTTAAAGCATTGATGTTATTTGCAATTGCTATGGCATTTGATACGGCAGGTAATTTGCTATTAAAGCTTGGTATGAATGATTTCACAGCCTCTAGCTTACCGATTTGGCGAGGGCTTTTGGCTAATGTTAAACAGGTTATTGCTTCAAAAATTTTAATATTAGGCGCGCTAAGCATGGTGTGCGAAGCAATTGTGTGGTTTGCGTTTTTATCCATTACGCCACTAAACGTAGCGGGGCCAATGGCTAGTGCGAATAATGTGTTTATTTTATTGGCCTCTAGTTGGTTGTTAAAAGAACACGTCACAGCAAAACGCTGGCTGGGCGTTGGTTTAATTATCACTGGCATGCTGTTTGTGGGCAGTGTGTAAATTTGGCTTAAATTTAAGATTAATACAATGAGAGTAAACGATTTGCAAAAACAAGATCCAGTGATGCCCATTGATGCGTTATTAGGCGAGGTTGGTTTTATTGAGCGCAAAGGTAAGTCAGGCGTGCTGCTGGTGCATGGCCTTACTGGCACACCCACTGAGATGAAACAATTTGGTAAAGTCATCGCGCGTCAAGGCTTTACTGTGGCTTGCCCCGAGCTGGCAGGGCATTGTGACAGTATTGAAGCGCTCACCGCTACCAAATGGAGTGATTGGTATCACTCGATTGAGGTGGCGTTTGACGCGCTTAAACAAGAGTGCGAGCATGTATTTATTGCTGGGCTTTCTATGGGTGCACTGATTGCGCTATTGGTGGCCGCTAAGAAAAAAGACCAAGTCGCAGGTGTTATTTTACTTTCCACCACATTTTTTTATGATGGCTGGAATGTGCCAATATTTAAGCAAAAGGTATTGTTGCCGCTAGTGCTATATAGCCCGCTAAAATACTTTATGCAATGGGAAGAAACCTCGCCCTACGGCATTAAAGATGAGCGCACTCGCGCTTTAGTGCATGCAATTTTAGAAAATCGCGATTCACAAGCTGCCGATAAAATTGGTTATTTTAAAACACCCGCCACCGTTATTTTGGAAAGTGTGCGTATGATTAAAGCCGCTAAAAAGTCGCTAAAAGATGTCATTTCGCCCGCCTTAATTGTGCATTCCACCGAAGATGATATGGCTAGCTTAAAAAACGCGTATTACACGCAGGCCAATATTGCCTCTAAAACGGTTGAAACGTTTTTTGTGGATGATACCTATCATGTGTTGACGCTGGATAAACGCAAAGATGATGTTGCACGCCGTGCTGCACAGTTTTGTAAAGAACAAGTGCAAAAACTCAATTTGCCCATGCCCGTTCAAGCCTAAAATGTTGTTTAAAAATTAAGGACTTACAAGAGATGACAACACCCAGTAACACAACGCCAAGTTTAGAAGAAATTTCAATCGTTCTGGCCAAAATGATTGCCGATAAAATGGAAATCGACGTGGCAACGATTACACCAACTAGCAACTTAACTGAGCTGGGGCTTGATTCGCTTGATACTTTCGATATTATTTTTAATGCCGAAGATCACTTTAAAATTAAAGTGCCAAATGATCAAGTGAACATTGAAACGCTGCAAGATGTGACGGCTTTAGTGCATAAACTTATTCTAAGTCAGCAATGATAAGGCCCAACAAAAATAATGGTTAATGCTCATAAGCGCGTTGTTGTTACAGGTATGGGTGTTGTGTCGCCTATTGGTAATGGTCTTGCTGAACTTTCAAAACAAGTGTTTGCGGGCCTTTCAGGCATAAAAAAAATCGATGCACCGTTTGTTGAGCAGCTTAGTTGCAAGCTGGCCGCGCAAGCCAACTTTGATCCCGCCGCATATTTCAGCAAACATACTTACTCAATGTTAGACCGCACCAGCCAAATGGCGTTACACACTAGTATAGAGGCGGTTAAGCATGCAGGTTTAAGTGTTAATGAGGCTTTGCAACCACGTATGGGCGTGTATCTTGGCACTGGCATGGGTGGCGCTAGCTCGGTTGAGGAGGGTTATGTGCGCCTGTTTAAGGACGGCGCAAGCCGCTTAAAACCATTTACCGTGCTAATGAGTATGAATAATGCCGCGGCTTCTGCAATTGCGCTTGAGTTTCAAATCACGGGTCCTAACCAAACGTTTTCGACCGCATGTTCGTCATCTGCTGTGGCGATTGGTGAAGCTGCACGCCTCATTCGCCATGGTTATGCCGATGTAATGTTAGCTGGCGGCGCAGAAGCGCTATTGACGTTTGGCACGATTAAAGCTTGGGAAGCTTTGCGCACGCTTGCAGACGAAGACCAAGTCGACGTGAGCCGTTCATGCAAGCCATTTTCGTTAAACCGCTCAGGCTTGGTATTGGGTGAGGGAGCAGCGATGCTAGTACTAGAGTCGCTAGAGCACGCACAAGCTCGCGGTGCGACTATTTACGCTGAGCTTGCTGGTTACGGCTCGGCTAACGACAGCGGCCACATTACACAGCCATCCGTCAAAGGTCAATTAGCGACCATGCAAGCAGCCTTGAGTGATGCTAATTTGCCACCGCAAGCCATTGAATACATTAATGCACATGGTACAGGCACGGTGATGAACGATGCGACTGAAACCAACGCTATCAAGCAAGTGTTTGGTGAGTATGCGTATAAGTTGAGTGTTAGCTCAACCAAAGGCGCGCATGGTCATTTAATGGGTGCAGCAGGCGCGTTAGAGGCAGTGATTACTTTGCTAGCGCTTAATAGCAACACGCTGCCGCCAACCATTAACCTCGCGCAGCCAGACCCTGCTTGCGATTTGAATTATGTGCCAAACACCGCTAAAACCTTGCCTAGTTTAGATTGCGTGATGAGTAACTCATTTGCGTTTGGCGGCACAGGCGCAGCACTTATATTTAAAAAACTGTCTTTAAAATAACCTTTTTTAATATAACTGACTTAAAAAATTAGCTTAAATTTCTCGCATGCAATATACCGCAAACTACAGCCCGTTTTCTGCGGATAACGCCATAGCGGATATTGCTGCTTGGCAAGCCTTGTTGCCACAATCCTTAGAGGCCTATCACTATCATTTAGCTTTTGCACAAGCCAATATTGAAGGCTTTAAAACGGGCTATATCACGGTTTTTTCAGAAGTAAAAGCCGTATTTATCGCGCCTGTTTTTGTAATGGATTATGCGCTAGACACCACCGTGCAAGGCAAGCTAAAAACCTACACCAGCAAGCTACGTAGTTTGTTTCCAAAGCTCATGTCATTGCGCTTGTTGTGCGTGGGTTCTGCGGTAACAGATTCTGCGCAGATTGGTTTTAATAGCCAGTTAAATGCTGAAATTATTCATACACTTAATCAAAAACTAGAGGAAATCGCCTCAATAGAAAAAGCCAGTATCATTGCGTTTAAAGATGTGACGGAAGCCGATTTAGCGCAGCTAAAGTCGCCCTTGCAAGGTTTTGGTTTTAGTGTAATTGATAATATGCCTGTGGCTAAAAATACAGTTCACTTCAATAGTTTAGATGATTATTTAGCTAGTGTTAGTTACAGTACACGCAAAGGTTTGCGCCGCAAAATGAAAAGCTTTTCGCAATTGCGAATTGAAGAACACAATGGCATGCCACCTCAACTGGCCGAAATTGTTCAGCTATACTTAAATTGTTATGAAAAAAGTGAGCTAAAATTTGAAAAACTCACGCAAGATTTTTTTGAAAATCTGGCTAAACTTATGCCGAATAACTGCCGATTTGTATTGTATTATTTTGGTGAAAAAAATGAAGAAAAACTGATAGGATTCAATTGCTTACTATATGGGAATGGCGTATTAATGGATAAATATATCGGCCTTGACTATGCCAAAAGTTTAGATGTAAATTTGTATAGTTTAAGTTGGCTGCATAACATTAGTATGTGTATCCGCGATGGTTTTCACACTTTTCAAAGTGGGCAAGCAGCGTATGAAACCAAGTTGAGCTTAGGAGCGACTTTAGAGCAAACTTATATCGTGTTTAAACATCGCAATCGTTTGATTAATCCATTCTTAAAGCTTGCCTCACGCGTACTAGCGTATGGCAATTTTGATGCTGCTTTAAAAACACCATAAAAGAATAAATATATGCAGATTAAAAAGTTATTAAGCCCACAAGTGGTTGTTTTAATAGCACTATTATTGCTGTTTGATACCTTTGCGCAGCTGGCATTTAAAATCGCGGTTACGCAATTAGGCGAGTTTCCTACTCAAAATATCAGGGTGATTTGGCATTATTGCTTGCAACTTGCAACTAATCTCTATGTGATTGGTGGCGTGTTGGCGCTCATATTGGCGCTGTTTACATGGCTAACACTTATTTCAAAGGTGGATTTAAGTTTTGCCCACCCCATGACATCGCTGGCTTATGCGACTATTCCGCTTGCGGGTACATTTTTTCTACACGAGCCGTTACATTGGCCACAAATGGTAGGAATTGCGTTGATTGTGATTGGCGTTATTGTTATTTCAGACGACGAAACCACACATAAATAAATCCAAGTCACCCAAAGGACTAAAACTATGCTCTTAAAACTAAGGTCTTAAACTAAGACCCAGAAATAAAGCTTAGTTTATTCAAAACTGGTAACTTGCTTAAAAGCTTGATGATTGGTGCAGTTAACCGTTCTAATAAGTATTGCGCTCTAGCAACATACGGTGTGTAAAACCCCCAGCCAAACGCCATTAAGCTTAAAAATGCACCGCCTACAAATACGTCGCTGCCCCAATGTGCGCCAGCAATAAGCCTTGGTAGCACGTACAAAATCGTCAGCAGCCACACAAAAAACAAAGCCTTGCCGCGTGCAAAATACAGCAGCATGGCCGTCCAAATAAATAAAACTGATGCATGATCTCCAGGAAAGCATTGTTCCGAACTATCTTTTAGCGCCCATTGTTGCTCCCAGCCTGGGAATAGCGTGGTGAGGCGCACTGCGCCATCGACTACTAAAGACGGGCTTGCGCGCTTCCATTGTAATAGTTTGAGTACTTGATCAAGCAAGGCAATGCGAATTAACAGCATGAGCAATAGTAGAGCTAAAAACGCATACAGCGCGCGTCTCACTTGTGCACCACTAAATATGAAGTCACCTTTTATAATTGTGACTAGCATGACTAAGCCGATGGCAGCATCAACTGGGCGCATATTGCCAATGGCCCAAATCGTCGCCCAAATAGGGTGGTTGGCTAGCGGTGCATTAAGAAAGTGAAATAACCAGCCATCAAACGCATCCCACAACTGTCGTGTAGGCTGCCACAGCCAGCTAGCCATTAATAGAAACGCAATCACATTGCAAATAATCAACTTGCGCCAGCACCAGCGTGCTTGGGCTAATTGAGAGCTTTCGAAGGTGTTTGTTTTCATTCTGTACTAGCTTTCAATATTTTTCATTGGCCGTTTTTCAATAGTAGGGTGGCGACCTTTTAAATAGGTGACAAGGCCTGGCAGGCTAACAATAATCAGTGTAAGACCATATAGCAATGACATCATCAGCACGGCGGTTTTGTCGGCGCCGATGAGCGAAAACAAGCCTACCAGCGCGCCTTCGCGAACGCCCCAGCCCGCGACTGATATTGGCACAACAGTGAGTACCAGTGCGGGAGGCACTAATGCGAAATAAGTCATTAAGCTGTATTCTAAGCCTAGCGCCCAACCTGTGGCAAAAAAGCCGAGTAGCGCCAAAAAAGGAATCAGCAGTGAGGCGGTGACCAGCAAAAAACGCTGTGAGAATAAGGCTTGGTGTAATCTCTCAGCAATGATGCTGATAATAGCGAGCTTAGGATAGCGACTAAGCCAAGTGAAGTATTTTATAAAAAAGATACTAAAAAAGCCCAGTGCGCCTATGGAGATGATTAGTAAAATAGGGCGATGTACTTGTTTTGGCAATAAGTCTGGGTTCAATAAATAAGCAAGCAAGGTCAGCGACATGAGCGCACCAAGACCGATAATGCGATCGACCATGACGCCGTACAGTGCATCTCGCTTACGAAAGCCACGGCTAGCGACATCGAGCATACGCACAGCATCGCCACCGATACTGGTTGGCAGGCCTTGATTAAAAAACATGCCTTTAAAATAACTACGCCAATAAAACGCAAAGTTTTGCCCAAAATGTAAATTTTGCATAATCATTTGCCAGCGATAAGCCGAAACGGCAGTACTGCCAAATTGCAGCATTAGGGCGGCTGCCAGGTAATCTAAGCGTGTTTTCTTTAGCACTTGTAACACTTGCGCGGCGTTGATAGAACGCGTAATTAGCGTAAGAATAAATACAGTAGCTACAACGCGCAACAAAAACTTGATTGAGTTATTAGAGATAATAGAATGCATTTTACTTAATCGCTGCCATTATCATCGGTTGGTAGTTGGCCTGATTTACCAACACTTGGTTTACCAATATAATTGCCGACCAATCGGTAGTAATAAGTGCCCGTTTGCTTGCCATTTTTCCATGTGCTAATGGTTTTAATTTCGCCGATTGGTGTTGAGCGCGATAATACCATTACACTATTGAGTTCATCCATTTTTTCGCCAACTAACAACATGGTTTTAGCATTTTGTTGCGCGGAGGGAAACCAAAACTCATACATCAAGGCGCCCACACCGAATAAATGGCCGCTAGCTGTATCTAATGCGGGTTGGCGCGTAGTTTTAGTACCCGAATTGGCAATGACTTTGTTACGATAAAACGCCAAACCGCTGGCAATTTTGTTTCTATCCATGGCCACGACTAATATGTTCTCGTCTCTCTCTTTTTCTAGTTGCGTCACAAGGCTTTCAATTTCTGTTGCAAAGCCTGCATAACCCATTAAATGAGTGTTTTGCGGATATTTTGTCAGTGGTAAGCCAAGGCTTAAATAGTGTAAACCTGCGCCGTAAATCAGCATTAAAATCATCACAGTAACTGGCCATGCACGGGCGCTCCAAGTCAATAATTTAGGTGAATTTACATCCACTTTTTGCGGGCTTGTATTTTGTGAAGCCAGCAATGCTAAAAATGGAATTAAGCCGAGCCAGCACGGGCCTGTCCAGTTGAGTTTGCTAGCTCTAAATAAGCTTAAGCTGGCAAAAACAGCAATAGGGAATAGTGTCAACCAAGCTAATACAAAATAGCTGCGGTTTAGGTTGTTAGCCGCATCAATACTGGTTTGCAGACGTGCGAGAATTATTTTTTTGTACTTAAGCACGGCAATAAATGACATCACGCCAATAGGTGTAATAAAAATCAGCACGTTGCTGATAAAGCGTGGCAAGGAAAAATGATTGCTGCTAGAAACCCTACCTTCGCTTTGAAAAGCAAACGACGCCCATGCATGTTGCATATTCCAAATTATCACGGGCGAAAATAAAATGCAGGTAATCAGTAGCGCAAAATAGGGCTCTCGCCGCATGAGCCATTTTCTGGAATCCTTATCTATTAGCAAAAATAGCACCATTGCGCCGCCAAGCAGGGCAATGGTGTATTTAGAAATCATACCCAAACCAAGCGCGATACCAACGCCAAACCATGCTTTTTTATTGCCTTTAACTATCGCTTGGTGAAAGTAATAAATAGCTGCCGCCCAACAGGCAGTAAGCGGCGCATCGGGGCTCATAAACCAGCCAAATGAGAAGTAGGCAGGCAATACTGCAAGCAGCACCAGCGCCCAGTACGCGCTGGCTTCATTGAGTATTTCGCGTGTGAGTTTAAACACATAACGCGCGGTGATAAACCAGCATAAAAATGCGCCAATGCGCACAGCAAACTCGTTATCACCCAATACAAAAGTAAACGCTTTGATAATCCACGCCACCATCAGTGGATGGTCTAGGTAGCCAATATCCAAGTGCTGCGCATAATTCCAATAGTATGCCTCCTCAAAAATCAGCTCGGGCGCGCCTAAATAAAACAATTTAAGCAGCGTGAGATAAATCAATACCGCGATGCACCAATACTTCCATTTAGTGTCAACGTTTGTACCAATAAATTGAATGTATTGATAACCAAAAACAAGCGTTGCAGCAGAAAATAGCGCACAAATACACATGGCGGCAAGTACTGGCATTATCGTTACGAGGGATGCTAGCAAGCCACCCCGCAGCAACAGTGTGAGCAAAGCGATTAGTAGAAAGGTGAGTAGTTGTGTTGGTTTAATTTTTAGCGCTATTAAACCAGCGATAGCAGCGCATAAAAAGCTTGTCAAATGTGCCGAAGCAAGAGAGTGCGCTTGTTGATTTAAAACATAAAATAACACAACATCAATTGCAGCCACCAATAAGCTTATTATTAATAATTGCGAGCGATTAGCAGATGTGAGGAAATCTGCTTTAAATAGACTATTCAGATTCATTATTTAGCTTTTAAACTAGACGTAGGTTGTTTTTTAGCTAAAGCTTCACGCAATTGGCTTAACACGGCTTCTGGCTTAATTACCTGCAAGCACAAATTGTCGCTACACGGTGTTTTGCGGTGATTGGCCGCGCTTACGCAGGGCGAGCAGGCTAAGCCTGCGTAAATTGGCGTGCTGTTGCCAAGCGAGCCATATAACAACGGGGTTTCTGGGCCAAACAGCACAAAGGTGCGCAAATCGGTCACCGATGAGAAATGCCCTGGGCCAGAGTCATTGGTAAGCATGAGATCGGCCATTTGATACAGTGCTGGCAATTCTTCTAGCGTTTGCTTGCCCGCAAAATTTATGCAGCGCTCGTGTGCCACTTGTTTTTTTAGGTTTTCAGCTTGATCACGCTCAGCAGGCGCGCCAGTAATCAGTACCAATAACTCTTCGCTATTCGCTAGCAAATCACGCATCACAGTTACAAAATGCTCGGGCATCCAGCGCCGTTGCGGCAATAAATCACTGGCATTTGGATTAATAAGCACAACGCGGTGACGTGCCGCATCATAACTTGGGAACTCTTCACGAATGCGGTCACGCATGGCCATAACCACACTTTCAACTACTGGCGCACGTGCCAGCTTAATTTCGCTATCGTCGATAATAGTTTTGGAGTAGGGACGCTCGGCTTTGTTGGCAAGCGCCGCATTGACCAACGCGATAAAGTTTTTGGCAATGTGCAAGGTTGGATTATAGGCCACACGGTGCGTCAGCATGGCGCCGCGATACAAACCCTCGTTATAAAACGCATGAAATCCAACGCGCTTAACCGCGCCACAAAGCCCAGTAAGTAAGGCGCTGTAGCGCGAAAAAAGCTCTAAATCAATCACTGTATCAATCTTGTTTTTGCGTGTCCACAGCAAAAAACGCAGGCTATCGATCGCAAGATTCCACAAGTTATTTTCGCGAATCGTGAACACATTGGCAACTGGCACGGTATTTAGCAAGCGCAAGCTGGCCGCGTTACCTTTAAAAATGACAAAAAATAACTCTGCGCTGGCAGCTGTTTGCATTTTACGCATGGCAGGGTCGACCAAAATTGCGCTACCCATTTCAGAAAGCTCAATAAACAAAACCTTGCGTGGTGTGAGTGAGTTTTGCTTAGAAGCGTAGCTAGAAAAAAGGCTGGCAAGCTTAACAAACGGTGTCGCCAATGCGCACAAGGGAACGCCTGCAAAGTAATCCACTTTGCGCATAAGGTCTATATTCATATGGTCGTTTTAGCTTTAGTTTTTAGTAAGGCTATAGCAAAGGGTGGGTTTAAATACTGTAACTTTAAAACAATAATTTTTAAATTGGTTGTTTTAAAAATCTTGGCAACGATTATAACACCTAGACTTTAATCTGGCCTTTAAGCGACATTTTGTTTTTATTGCCAAGTTGGCAAAGCGCCAAGTTTGCCTAATACACGTTACTTATTAAACTTTACTTATTACGTTCAGGCCAAACTTGCTCTAACGCCTTTTCTTTTGCTTCTAGGTCAGCTTTGGCTTTCTCTAGTCTTGCATTGGTGACTGTTTGATTATCTTGCAACTCTTTTAAACGTGCTTGCTCATCTGTTACGCGCTTTTCTTGTGCGCTAATCTTTTGCATGTTGTCGGCAGCGTCTGATTTTGCTTGGTTGTATTTATCTCGTGCGGCTGAGGCGGCGCGCTGCTCTACGCCAATATCGCGCGCCAATGCAGTGCTAGAAATAGCGACACTTAAGGCAATAAGTAATAATGGGATAAACTGCTTGAATGATTGCTGAGACATGCTGCGAATTCCTTATAAATGATTGACTCTTGTCGCTATAATTGTAGAGCATTTTTAACCATTAACAATAGATTTTAAGAGTCTTTACATGCTGCCCGATGACTTGCAACGCCTACTAAGCACCGCCATGCCCTACGGCAAATATAAAGGCCGTTTAATTGCTGATTTGCCTGGCCAATACCTTAATTGGTTTGCGCGCGAGGGCTTCCCAAAAGGTGAAATAGGGCGCTTATTACAATTGATGCAAGAAATTGATCATAACGGATTATCTGATTTGCTAACGCCTTTGCGTAAGTAGGTTTTTATAAGCGCAATTACTTAACGATTGGCCGAATGCTTGCAAATCCACCATCAATCGACCATATTTGCCCAGTGACCCGCGCCGCTTGGTCAGATAACATCCAAGCCATTAAATGTGCAACATCGGATGCGTTACCAATACCTGCAATTGGGTATTGCCGTGCGGCCATATCACGGGTTAAATCACTGCTCAGTAAGCTTGCTGCCGCTGGTGTATCTATTAAGCCAGGCGCAACTGCGTTGACACGAATGCCACCGCTTGCATAGGTGGCTGCAGCACCGCGCACTAAGCCTTCTAGGCCACCTTTTGCTGCGGCAATTGCCTCGTGATTAGGCGTGCCAATTTGTGCGGCGGCAGATGATACCAACACGGCCGAACCCGCCAATTTAGCTGTTTTTAAATTACCGACAAACGCTGCCAATGTGTGAAAGGCGCTAAAAAGATTGGCTGCTAAACAAGCTGTAAAATCTGCCTCTGCCATACGGTGTAATGCCCCCAGGCGAATATTACCCACACAGTGTGTAAACGCAGTTGGCACTAAGTTGTGCGCATTAGCCACTTCAAAAATATGCTTTGCGCCATCAACTGTTGAACAATCGGTAGTAATTTGCAGATGTTTGCTGCCATAAACGTCGTTTAACCTTGTTGCATCGCGGCTGGTTACAATTAACTGGTAACCTTCAGCTGCTAGTATTGTCGCCAATGCTTGGCCTAAACCACCTGCCGCGCCTGTAATTAATGCAACTTTTCCACTCACTTTTTCCACCGTTTGTCTTTAAAATAATAGTTTTAAGAGAGCGCATTAGTTAAAACGTTTCTGCGTATTGGTGTTCTATTGTAATTAATTTAATAAAAGTAATCGCTGCGATGATAATCACCCCAAAACCAATTCAAATAAACCCTAAAAAATTACTTAAAAGCAAATGGACAGCAGTCATGCCAACTAACAAAGAAAAACATTTTATGGTGATAAAGTTGATTGCGCCTGAGCAACCAACAATGCCAATCGAATGGGTGGAACTTGAAGCAGTACACTCAAAACGCACACAAATATTGGCTTGGCGTGATTTAAGCGATACTGCTAACTGGTTGCAAGGCTGGCAATAAGCATGAAAATCAAACCACGGATCGCCATTATTGGGGCAGGCATATCGGGTTTAGCCTGCGCTACAGTCCTTAAAAACGCAGGGTTTAACGTCACCGTGTTTGAAAAAAGTAAAGGCGTTTCAGGCCGCATAAGTACACGTGTAACAGATGACTGGCAATGTGATCACGGCGCACAATATTTTACTGCCAGCGATGCGCAGTTTACCGCAGAAGTGCAACGCTGGCAGCAAGCTGGCGTGGCGGCAGAATGGCAACCTAGGCTGCAAGTATTTGATGGTGTTAGTTTTGCTGCAAAAGAGTCAACAGTAAACACAGCAAAAACGCGCTATGTTGGCGTGCCACGCAATACAGCACCTGCAAAATACTTAGCACAAAGTCTAAATGTGAAGGTGGCAACTACCATCAATAAAATTGAACGCAATGGTAGTGTTTGGCAATTATTATCAAAAGAGCATGGCAAGTTAACGCCACAATTTGATGCGCTAATATTGGCTATACCTTCACCGCAAGCACAAGCCTTGTTGCAACAGCCTGCACCAGCATTGGCTGGCGTGGCTGCTAGCGTTATCATGCGCGGCTGTTGGGCATTAATATGTCAGTTTAATTAGCCTTGCCGTTTGATGGCTTGTTTGTGAACAATCATTTATTAAGCTGGGTGGCGCGCGATAGTGCAAAACCTGGCCGAAATCATCCTGCAAATAACAGAGAAACATGGTTGTTGCATGCTAGCAGCGAGTGGAGCGAGGCGCATATTGAGGATGACGCTGAAACCGTTGCCGCATTAATGCTAGCAGCGTTTATTGAATTAGGTGGCGAAATGCCGCAAACATATACTTCACACAGCTGGCGTTATGCCGAATGTGTGGATTATTTAAAGCTAGGTTGCGTGTGGGATGCGGATTTGCAGTTAGGCCTATGCGGCGATTGGCTAAACGGTGGAAAAGTACAAGGCGCTTGGTTAAGTGGGCAATTATTAGCTAAAAAATTACTGCAAATTAATTAATCTTTATTAGTTTGCGCGCGCGCAATATCGCGCAACATAAAGCCATAAAGGCTCTCCACCTTATCGCGCGCCCAAGGCGTTTTGCGCAAAAACTTCAAGCTCGATTTAATACTTGGGACATTGCTAAAGCAATTCACAGGAATGCGTAGCGCCAACTCATCCCAACCAAAATGCGCTACTAAGGCCGTTACTATTGCTTCTAGCGTAATGCCATGTAAGGGGTTTTTGGGTTGGGCTGGTAGAGTAGTTTGCGGTTCAGTAGTTACTATTGGTGGGGTTAATATTGTCATATTTAGCATTATAAGTGATTGCGCTTAGCCAAACGCGAACTAGGCCTGCCAAACCCCAAAGCCAGCGCTACGCAGATCAATGCCAATCTCAACTTCCATGGCAGCAGCTTCATCATAAGTCATCGGGTTAAAACCTTCATACAAATCAGGTAGCAAGCGCAGCCCATATTGCATCACATATTGGTTAGATTGCACGCCCGCTTTGTGCTTATCAAAACGAACATCGGGGTCTAAGCCCGTCATGCCAATATATACGCAGGGCTTGCCAGTTATATAGTTGGGGTTACACTTTTTAAACTTGCCCTCATACAGCACATCTTTTGATAACTCAATCACATAAACATTGTGATGCTTACGGCGCGCCATGCAGTATTAAAACGCATCCTCATTTGATTCATAAGCATCGCGCAACCTAGCGTTAATGGCGTCTATATCATCAATATACTCATTGCGCACGGTGCTGCCTGCATTAGTTTGCGGCATAGATTTCACAACGGGCTTAGCAGCAGCTGCGGCAGGCGCAGTGTTCGGTGCAGATGACAACCACTTTTCAAAAGGCGCGGCATCAACGCCCTGCGGCACATACCATAGCTTAGCCTCCGCATTCCAGCGCGCACCTAGCGACTTGGCTTGGTCTTTCTCGTTAAATGGAACTTTTAAATTAATGTTGCTGTTTGCGATCATTTTTGACCTGATATTTGGCTTTGCTATTTTGAATGCGAAATTATATAACAGTATTTAGAATCGTTGAAAACACACGCTATTATTAGTGCGCTCTGTGCTGGAAACTTTTGTCAATCTGTCTCCCAATCGGTTTGAGGCTAAATTGACAGAACAACAGCAGATTATGTCGATTGAGAACTCCAATTTTAGTTGACCACTACAAGTTGACCACTACAGAACCACTACATGTTCGTATTCTCTCATGATTGAAGCGCTCCTTAAAAGTCGGCGTGATTCACTTCGATAAGAAACTTCCCAGCCTCTTGGAATCTGTTAGAATTAATTAATTACGACATTTCCCAATCTTAATCCAACTATGTATCAATCATACTTTGGTCTTGTCGAGGCGCCATTTTCTATAGCGCCTGATCCACATTACCTTTACATGAGTGAGCACCACCAGGAAGCACTTGCGACCTTACTTTATGGCGTAAGAGGTGATGGTGGATTTGTATTGCTGACGGGTGAGGTGGGTGCGGGCAAAACCACAATATGCCGTCATTTGCTTGAGCAAGTGCCAGAAGCTTGCGATTTGGCTTACATTTTTAATCCCAAGCTGACGGTAGTGGAGCTTCTTTCCACTATCTGTGACGAGTTCGGCATTAAGTATCCTAAAAGCAATACCAGCATCAAGTTATTTGTCGGTTTAATTAACAATTACTTGCTTGATGGTCATGCCAAGGGCAGGCGCGCTGTGCTAATCATTGATGAAGCGCAGAACCTTTCCGTCGATGTGTTGGAGCAAATGCGGCTGCTGACCAATCTTGAAACACTGCAACGCAAATTATTGCAAATCATTCTAATAGGGCAGCCAGAGCTAATAGCAATGCTGGAGCGACCAGAGTTGCGTCAACTGGCACAACGCATCGTCGCACGGCATCACCTGAGTTCGCTTAGCAAGAAAGAGGTTGGTGCTTATGTAAGACATCGCTTAGAGGTGTCAGGTGCGCAGCGTCAACTATTCCCAGATGCGCTTATAGGCAAGTTGTATCGCTTGAGCAAGGGGGTTCCACGTGTTATCAACGTGATCTGTGACAGGGCCTTGCTAGGAGCCTTTGTGCAGGGTAAGGAGCGTGTAGATCTCTCGACTCTGACACAAGCGGCACACGAAGTGTTTGGCCAGCAACCGAAGACACAAAGAAATAAGCGGTTAGCACTGATGGGTGGCATGGTTTTATTGGTGGGTGGCGCGCTGGCAGTATCTGTCTATCAGCAGAATCAGGCACCCCAAAAAGTGGCGATAGCGCAAAAAATCGTCAACTACGTCAAATCTGTCATGCCTTCCAAATCAGTCACGTTGCCGCTAGCGCCCATTTCGCAATCAGTGGCTGTTTCGAACGATGTCAAGCCAGTGGTTGATTTGCCAACCAAGCTGGAGTTTCCCACAGATGTGCCGCGTTCGCGTAGCAGGGCGATGGCGTATGGCGCATTATTTCAGGCATGGCAGGCGAGCTACCAAGAAAGTGGCGACCCTTGCCATCAGGCAGAAGCTGTGGGTTTGCGCTGTAGAACAGCCAGAGGCGGGTTGGAAGAACTGCGTCAATTCAATATGCCTGCAGTGCTTTATTTGCTGGATAATCAAGGCCAGCCGTTCTATGCTACCTTGACTAAGCTTGAAGGCGAATCTGCCACTTTTATTATTGGCAACGAAACCAAAGTTGTCACTCTTAGTGCATTGGCGTCTCAGTGGTCTGGATATTACACGCAACTATTGCATCTGCCGCTAGATAGTCATGACAGCATCCTATTTGGTAAGCATGGGCTCGCTGTGCAATGGCTAAGCAGACAGCTTGCGCAGGTACAAGGTCGCACCGTACAAATAACATCTGCGACGACCTTCGATGATGATTTGAAAAGCCATCTTAAGCAGTTCCAGCTTTCTCAGGGTTTAATCCCCGATGGTGCTGCAAGACCCCAAACCTTGGCTCGCCTAAGCGCGATGACTGATCAATCAGCCCCTAGGCTATCCTACCAACAAGGAGGGAATTAGCCATGTCTTATATTCTAGATGCCCTCAGAAAATCCGAGCAGCAGCGGCTGCAGGGTGAGGCGCCATTACTGGTCTCAACGCAAATATCATCCAATGTGGGGAAACAACCTGCATTGCTGTTTTATGGTTTGGTTGCGGCCATCTTGATATGTGCTGGCATTCTGATCGGATGGTTACGCCCATGGCAGCAGGATGAAACAGAGGCTGTGAAGAGCGCTACCGCACTGACGCAAGATGAAACAAAACCGCCCCAAATCGCGCCTAAACCACAGCTTTTAACACCTCAGCCAGAAAAAGCCAAACAACCTGAACTGGCACTACTAGAACAAAAATCAATATCAAGCACAAAACTTGCATCTAGGGTAGACCGTATGGAACAGGACGTGCCTGTGCCTTCTAATATCTCTGCCAACACTGCTGCTAATATCCCTGCCAAGATCGCAGCATTGCCACGTAAATCGCAGACCAGTACTGCCGTGCCGCAAGTACCAGAGCAGATAGTAGATGAAGCTGCGACGCCAGCAATGGAGAAAACCACACCACCTTCGCTTGAGAGCAATGGCACTGTCGACGAGGCAGCACAAGAACAAAAAATAATTGCGATGATAGAACTGCCGCTTGCCATTCAGCAAGAAATACCAAAGATGTCAATTTCAGGACATGCCTATTCGACCGTACCGAAGGAGCGCATTGTCGGTATCAACGATCGCCTGCTGCAAGAGGGCGAGTATTTATCACCGGGGCTTAGGTTAGAGCAGATTACCGCCGATGGGCTTGTATTCAGTTACAAGAAATATATTTTCCGTCATAGCCTGTAAGTGATGAGTCTTGGCAGTGGCTAGAAATGATTGGAATTAGTTCGGCATACTATCTTAACAAAACTAGCTTACATGCTTACAGCCAAGCATCTTCATTTAAAATACCTTTCGATTTGAATGCAGGCCTTGCAAACAGGTGTCCTTGCATCAAATTTATACCAAGGTCAGCTAAATAGTTCCGTTCAGCTTTGGTTTCAACACCTTCTGCCAGCACTGTAACTTGAAGTTCATGACACATCTTTACTAGAGAACTAACAACTATTTGTCTGGGCTTATCTGAATCAATGTGACGTAGTAGTTCCATATCAATTTTTACGATGTCAGGTTGGAATTGAACCAGTAGTGAAAGTCCTGCATAACCCGCACCAAAGTCATCAATCGCAGTTTTAAATCCTAGTTTTTTATATTCAGAAATAATGCCCCGTAGATGCTCAATGTTAATTTTCTCCCCCTCTGTGAACTCAAAAATAATGTTGTTTGCTGGGAAACTATATTTCTCAGCGGCAGCTAGAGTAGTCCTTATGCAAAGTTCTGGTCTGTATACCGCATTAGGCATAAAATTTATTGATAGAAGGCTACCGAGATTTAATTCAGCCGCACTTTTCACTGCTTTGACACGGCAGGCTTGATCAAACCTATAAACGTTTTGAGCATTAACCTTATTTAAGATTGTATGAGCACCCTCACCGTTCACGCCTCTAATCAACGCCTCGTGCGCGTATATAGTTTTTGTACTTAAATCGACTATGGGTTGGAATGCATATTCAAATTCAAAGTCTAGTTTATAGGGATTAGTACATCCAGCACAGCCGTGCGACGTCTCAGCTGTGATATTGATACTATCGAAATTCATTTTTTACCTCTGTTAATTTAATTAATCTTCTGTCACGTAAAGTTATTAGAGTATATTACGAAAACTTCCGAACATAAGGCCAAAACTGCAGTCAATAATTCGAGAATTATATTTAACTACTACTAAATTGTCACTGAGTCTCGAAGCTAAGTAAGAAATTTATAAAAATTTAAAATGTAAGTGTATATGTTCAATCAAGAAATTCTCATGCAAGCTATTATGGAATCAAGAGATTCTATAACCATCGCTGATGCCACTTTGCCTAATTACCCCCTTATTTTTGTTAACCCAGCATTTGAAATACTTACTGGCTATTTAAAAGAAGAAATACTTTTAAAAAACTGTAGATATTTGCAGGGTTTAGACAGACAACAGCGCCAATTACAAGATATCAAAGAAGCCCTGCACGAAAGACGTTCTTGTCTAGTGACAATTAGAAATTATCGCAAGGATGGCTCTATGTTTTGGAATGAGCTGAGCATTTCTCCTGTTTTCGAAAAAACTGGTTTGTTAACTCACTTTATTGGTATTCAAAAAGATGTGACAGCACGTATTATTTTAGAACAGCGCTTAATAGAAGAGCGTAAGTTGTTGGAGCAAAGTAAAGCTACTCTAGAGAAACTTATCATTTACGATACTTTGACTGGTATTTATAACCGACGCTATTTTGAAGATCAGTTTTATTCCCACTGGGAATACAAAGCAGATGCAAATGGCCGCTTGACCGTGATGTTTGTAGATATTGATTACTTCAAACGCTTTAATGATACGTATGGCCATATAGCAGGCGATGAAGCGCTAAAGAAAGTTGCTAGTACTCTTTACAAGTCACTAAGAAGGGTTGGTGATTTCGTAGCTAGGTATGGGGGTGAAGAATTTATAGTACTAGCTTCAGACATGTCTCAAAAGCAAGCAATTAGCTATGCTCAGTCAATATGTATGAAAATCAGAGAATTAGAAATAATCCATGCTACCTCTCCGCATGGGTTTCTTACAATTAGTTGTGGGGTGGCCTACTTTAAACCCAATATCAGTAAAGCGCCTAAGCAGTTGTTGCATCAAGCAGATTTGGCACTTTATAAAGCTAAGGAAATGGGTAGAAATCAAGCTGCCGCCTTCGATACTTCAATGGAGTCAGACAATTTATAATTATTAGGAGAACATAATGAGCCGACTAATTCAGATTATTTACATTAGCAGATCAAGTTTCATAACTACTACGAACTCAACCGAAATTGAGCCTAATGTAGCGCGTATATTGGCAAAATCCCGTGTTAATAACCGAAAAAATGGACTGGTTGGAGTGTTGTATTTTGGAAGCGGTTGTTTTTTTCAATGTTTGGAAGGTGAAGAAACGGAAGTAGACAAACTCTATTCAAAACTCCAACAAGATTCTAGGCACAAAGATTTAAAGCTTATTTCAAGAAAGCTGATTAATACATTAACATTTACTAATTGGGCTATGAAGTTTGTTCCATTGGAAACAAAGTTAAATGCTGAATTACAAGCTCATGGCTATAGCAGCTTTGACCCATACAAGTTCGACGCTGTGATGACTGAAAAAGTACTTAATCTGTTACAAACGTCAACAAATGTAGACAGTCAAAATATTATTCAACAGAGTTTAGATAAAGCATCTGTTGAAAAGCCAAAAAATCACTTGGCGTTGCTTGCAATCATCATTTTAATTTTATTATTGGCAATTTTCATCTTTTATTTATCTCATGGGAGGGTATAAGAAAAAGTGATAAGTGGACTAACTACGCAATTGCACTGTACTAAGCATCACTGGCTGCGCATTATAGTTTTTAGGGAATATGCGTTTTAAATTCTCAATTTTTGGCAAATCGTTAAATACGATATACGGATAATTAGGGTTGTGAATCAAAAAGTTCTGGTGATAGTCCTCTGCTGCATAAAAGCTTTTAAACGAATCAACACGAGTGGCAATATCACGTGGGAACACTTTCGATTTATTTAGCTGAGCAATATAAGTTTGTGCAATATTTTTCTGCGTATTATCGGTATAAAAAATGTCTGAGCGATATTGCGTTCCAGAATCTGGCCCTTGTCGATTAAGTTGTGTAGGATCATGCGCTACTGAAAAAAAGATATGTAGTAACTCGCCATAAGAAACCTCCGCCGGGTCATAAGTAATTTGCACTGCCTCTGCATGACCAGTGATGCCTGTGCTAACAGTCTTATAATTAGCACTATCCTTATCACCCCCTGCATAGCCAGCGACGACCTTGTGCACACCGCGAACATGTTCAAATACGCCTTGCATGCCCCAAAAACAACCACCTGCCACAACAGTAGTTTGCAGTGCGCTTACTATTTTTGGATTATCCTGCACTGGTGCTGCAATAATCGTTGGCGCTTCAGCAGCTTTTAAAAGTGGCTGCCATAAGCTGAAAGTTAGCCCGAGCAATAAGGCGGCAGGCAGCTTTATCGTCCAATTTATTTTAAAAAATAACATTTGAAACTCCTTAAATTCTTGACTAGAAATGAATAAAATTAGATTAAGCTAGCGGTACAAAGTTTAACGCTACCGAATTCATACAATAACGTAAACCAGTGGGTTTAGGGCCATCATTAAATACATGGCCTAAATGCGCATCGCAGCGAGTGCATGAAATTGCATCGCGCTGCATACCCAAGCTAGTATCTGAACTCTGAGCTACATTCATTGCTGATATTGGTTGCCAAAAACTAGGCCAACCAGTGCCAGATTCAAACTTGGTTTTTGCATCAAACAATGCAGTATTACAACAAATACAACGATAAATGCCTTTAGAGTGATTGTTCCAATATTTTCCTGTAAATGGCGCTTCTGTACCCGCATGGCGTGTTACATTAAATGAAAGCCCAACCAATTGCTTGCGCCATTCGGTTTCAGTCTTGACCACTTGAGCAACGCGCACAACGCCTTCACTTTTACCTGTAGCTGAAAAATTCTCAATGGTTAG
This sequence comes from Methylotenera sp., assembly GCA_025351225.1. GTDB lineage: Bacteria > Pseudomonadota > Gammaproteobacteria > Burkholderiales > Methylophilaceae > Methylotenera_A. Next base: position 54,624 of record JANXWL010000133.1, read on the forward strand.
ATCTTTACTTGGCTTAGCCCCAGCTAGCGATTCAGCCATGGCTTTTCCTATTAAGGAATTAGTCACCACAGCAGTTAGCACATACTTAAGCAAAGTACGTCGAGAAGCAGATGCTTCCTCTAAAGCATGTT